>JAIQGE010000020.1 GCA_020072815.1 Terriglobia bacterium
AGACCGTACCCGAGTCATAGACGGTGTCCGGCGTCTGGTCGCAGATCTGGCGCGGCGGGCACGGCGGCGCCGGAATGATCACCATCTGCTCGCTGCCGCCGATGCTCACGATCGCCGTGGCCGAGGTGGACACGGTGCTGGTATCGGTGGCCGCCGGAGCCGACGAGTCGCCGGGCTCTTCCACTTCGTACAAGCGCCCCAGCGCGTCGGCGCACGTCCGCCGCGCTTTGCCCGCTTCATCTTCGGCCAGCGTGCAGTTGTCCTGGTAGGTGACAGTAGCGAAGCTTCCGTCCTGCTTTTGCACCAGCACGGGACGGTCCAAAGCGTCATAGATGTTTTGCGTCACGCCGTAGGTGGCATCGCTGGTGTTGAAATACGGGTTGGTGACCGACGCCACGCGGCCCGCGGGGTCATACACGGTGTCCACCGTTGCCGTGCCGCCGGGCATGGGATGCTGGCCTTTGTTTCCGCGGCCCAGACCGTCAAACATGCTGGTGGCTGAATCAGTGAGCGCGCTGGTGATGGTCCGGGTGCGGGTGACCGACCAGGGCAGCGACGTAGTGGAGTAACTAAGACTGGTGGTTGCGCGCAGGCCGCCGTTGGCCGCGTCCACCGGGGCTTGCGCCGAGGTGATGCGGAACATTCGATCGTATTCGTAATTGCTGGTCTGGCCGTTCTGGTCGGTGAAGCTGGTTAGCACGCCGGTGTTGAAATCATAAGCCGCGATGACGCAGTGGGTGACCGTGCCTGCATTGGTGGTGGGCGAGCAGGTCTGGGTGACGTACGCGCCCACGTAGGCCGAATCGTAACTGAGCGTGGTGGTATGCCCCAGCGGATCAATCTTCTGATACGGTTCGCCGGTGTCATACCAGTTGGTGTGGCTGGAGACCAGGCTGCTCGCGTTGAGCCAGTGGCTGACGGTGGTCGGATTGCCGCGTACCGCAGCCGGAGGCGCGACGTGCTGCGTGGTGATCAGCGGCGAGGGCGACGTAAAGTAGGCTGCCTCGTCGTACAAATATTCCGATTGGGCTATGCACGACGCGGTCCCGCCCGTCGCGTTGATCGGGCAACCAGACTTGGTGTTGTTGGCTGCAACCGGATCAATCACCACGGTGGAGGCCGGCAGGTCCACCATGTTCGCCGTCAGGTAATTGCTGTTCTTCTGCCATTGGTAGACAGTGTCGGTCTCGCGCAGCAGCACCCAGGGGACGTTGGGGTTGGGGTCTTTCCAGTCGTAGACCAGCTCCTTGACCGTATTTCCGAAAATGGGCAGGCCCGCTCCCAGGCCGGGGTCGGGATCTTTGTGGACCTTCTTGACCTTGGTGGCCGTTCTGTTGGTGTAGAGCGTGGTCAGCACCTCAGTGGCAAAGACGTTGGTCAAACCCGGTGCGCTCGTGCTACCGGGGCCGCCATTATCAAGTACAGCGTTGGTGGCGACGTAGGTGGTGTCTGAGCGCTGCATCGGCTGGTTGGCGCTTTGAGCGCCTTGATACTGCACGGTGGCCGTCTCATAGAAACGGCACACCGGCGTCAAACCGGCGGGCAGCGCCACGCTGGAAATCTCAGAAAAAATGTGCTTCGTATCATTGCCGAGAGGATCGGTGACCACGTTGGTCTGTTGTCCCCCGGAGGGAGCTCCCCAACTGTAGAACCAGGTGGACGAGCGTCCCTGGCCGTCGTTCAGCGTGCGGCTGGCGACTGCCCGGCTCCGCTGCGTGTTGTTTTGGGGATCGCAAGCATTGAAGTCCACCGTGGTCCAGGCGTAGCTGATGGAACCGCCGGTAGGGAGAACGACCGAACTAAGTTCGCCGTAGCTGTCATAGTCGAACGTCCAATGACTGCCGTCGGCAAGCACCACAGAAACCACGGGAAAGGAATCCTGTGACGCTTCCTGCACGGTGATGCTGGTGTTGTACGGGTTGGGTTGATTGAAAGCCGTTTGCAGGTGGATAAGCGCGTTACATAGTTTGATCTGGCGGGTTACGCCGTTCGGATCCTGATAGAAATAGAGGGTCGCTGAAGTAATGGTGTGTGCGCTGGCGCAGCCGGTGTAGTCCGTGGTCGAGGTGCCGGTGAATAGCGGGTTCCTGCCCAACGTGTCCACCGTAGGATTCAGGTTCATTGGGCCACGGATTGATACCTGGTTCCCGTTGCTGTCAGTGACCAGAGAGGCAAAGGCGACTTGCGAGCAGTACTGATCGCCGGCGAGCGTGTCATCAAACAAGGGTGGATGGTTGCCGGGGGCGGAAAGGCCGGTAAGCGATGGGTGTCCGCAGCCGGTGGTAGGGCCGAAGCTTCCCTGGTATACGGTGCCGGAGCGATCCGTCACCGTGAACTGATCGCGTATGTTGGGATAGTCGCCGTCTGGAACGCTGAGGGCAAGGTGATATCCGGAGAGGTCAGCCGTATCAAACTGCGTGGCTTCGCCGTAAACGTCTTCCGTGCCGGCTGCGCCGTGCACCGGATGAGACGCGCCATCAGCATCAATGACTGTGTAGCCGTAAGCGGCAAACGTGGTGGTGCCCTGGCCGCTCATGTATTGTTTGTTGATGGTGCGATGGACGCTCAGGCTGGGAGTGATGTGAATGCTGACACCAGTGCCACCCTTTTGCCATTTGCATCCGATGGCGCCGCCAGGAAGTGGCCCGCAGACAGCCTGCCAATCCTTGGAGCTGCCATACAACGAGTAGCTGAAGGTAAGCGCGCCGCGCCCTGGTGCGCCCGGAATCAGCGGCGCGTGAAACATCAGGTTGCCGTTCATCACGTTGACCGTGTCCAGATGGCTGCCTTCATAGGACCCGAACGGCTTCCAGCCGTTTTCGAGGTTCGGTGGGGTCTGGGCCAGGCATACTTCTGCTACTAGACTCATCAAGATTGCCAATACGAGCTTTTTCACACACGCCTCCGCGATCTTCGGACACACATGGGTTGACGACAGATGGGCCTATCGCACAGCAACTGCGGCGTCCAGCAGCGGTACTGGACGGCTGACAAGGGGGTATCAGTACAGTTAAGAATTAAACTTCACAGGCTAGGACAGCTTATAGCAGCGGAGGATGAGAAAGGCAATTGTCCTTTACATAAAGTTGGTACATGAACCCAGCATGCCGCCTTGGCCGCCGGCGGTCATGATTTTGCTCTAGCAAAAGATAACGCTGCCACATCGCCCAGTGACCCCACCGGACTTCCTTTATAGGTCGCTCCATGCGCGCTGCGCGCCATCTTCAACCACCAATCAGGCCATGTTCGCGCGCCAGCTCCGGGATGGTGTCTATATAGCACGGCCAGCCCGGCAGATGTTAGCCGCGCTCGCCGTGATTCCGGAGAAGGGTTCCCGGTTCCTGGGGTAGCGCTCTTTGCATCACACCGCTCAATCCCAGACACGTATAGCGTCGGTGTTTCCGACGCTCCGTCGATTTGGATCGGGAGGGGCGTTCCAAAAGCCTCGGCTCAACGACGCTGCTAAGTGACTGAGTTTATGCTCCCCACGCAGGACATTATCTCCGTACCAGAATCAGCTGCGGAACGAGCATTCGGAGTCAGATCATTCTCTTTCTACGTTACAGAAACAGAATGCCTTGCCTGGTTTTCCACAGGCTGAGCTCGGACTTCACAATAATGGCCTCAAACGTCGACCATATATATAGAGGGCATAAGGTCGCGCATTAGGTGGGAGCCAGATTCCCCGCGCGGGCCCTTAACCGATTCTAAAACGAAACGTCAGCCGTCTCGGAAGAGACGGCTTTTTGTTTCCGGGACCGCTGTGTTCGGCCAAGAGCCGCCCTATCCCATGGAATCACCTCCAAAACCAAAAACTCACTATGGCTAAGTCAAACGGGAAGCCATGCTGAGCCTGCAAAAATGCCGATTGCTTCTCGGCATGGATTGCGAGCTCACCGACTCCCAAGTTGAGCTACTCAGAGAACAGCTCTACGCTCTGGCAAATTGCACTCGACGCATTTCACCAGGTCACTGAAACTCCATTCGATAGTGAACGGCAGCCGTCAGAGGTTCCTATAAGACATCGGCAGGAATCCGACGAACCGGTCACTACCAATCCTGGAGCTCCAAACGCCAATGCTGAAAGAAACAGCCGAGCGCGAAGGCACCGATTGTGTTCGACCCAAAAGCACGATTCAAGAAACATCCCTTGAATCGTCGCTAAGGGCGTGCCTTCAACGTGATACACACGTGAAGTGTGTCTTGCGAACGCGTCAGTAAGGCGCACCTGAGCGCAACAGGCTCACAATTTCTAGGCTGACAAGAACGCAAGTTGGGCTTTAGTGAACGGTCTACACCTCGGCAAACGCGCTATCGAGTGTGGCGCCATTGACATTGGTTCCTTGGTATGAGATAGGTATATATCACATGAAACAGCATTCAACCCGTGAAGCCGCAAGAATTCTCGGTGTGAGCATGGCCACGATTAACCGGTACGTCGCAGCTGGAACTATTCCCCTGCCGCCTTTGACCCGAGTAGGAGGCGTGACGGTTCGTCTGTGGAACCTTAAGGACATTGCGAAAGCCCAAGCAGTCATACGGGGCTTTACGGATGGCAGGAGAACCCGGCACCGCAAGACAGAGGTCTCTAACACGAGATCTCAGAGGTAAGCGATGGCAGAAAGAGTCGTTGTCTACACCCGCGTATCGACCGAAGAACAGGCCAAGGACGGCACAAGCCTTGCTGCTCAAAAAGCGGCATGTTTGGAATACTGCGAGCGGCAAGGCTACAGGGTCGCCAAGATTTTTGTGGAAGAGGGCGAATCGGCCAAGACCGCGAATAGGACGCAACTCAAGGCGCTGCTGGCTTACTGTCGCACCGAGAAAGATATTAAGGCCGTGTTGGTGCACAAGCTAGACAGATTTGCTCGCAACGCAACTGACCACACGCAAATGCGCGCCTTGTTGTCGGGGTTCGGCGTACACCTTCGCTCTGTCACGGAGCCGATTGACGACAGCTCGACCGGAAAATTCATGGAACACGTGCTGGCTGCGGTCGCTGAGTTGGACAACAACATCCGTACCGAGCGCAGCGTAAAGGGAATGACTCAGCGATTGAAGGACGGTCGCTGGACATTTTCCCCTCCCCTCGGCTATCGGGCTGGACGAGACGCGACAGGTGCTAAGACAATCATTCCGGACGAGCACTCTGCCCCATTGATTACCCAGGCGTTTGAGGAGTTCGCTACAGGACTGCACACGAGAGAACAGGTGCTCCGAAAGCTCACTCTGCTTGGCCTGCGGACAAAGAAGGGCAAGTTCCTCAGTTCGCAGACGTTCTCCCAAACACTGAGAAAGCCCGTGTACGCCGGTCGAATTGTGGTTCCCGAGTGGAACATTGATGTTCCCGGCAAGTTCCAACCTTTGGTGACTCAGGCTGTCTTTGACAACGCGCAAGCGATTCTCAGTGGCAGGGCTGTATCCATCACCCCGCGCGCCCGCAATCACGCCGACTTCCCTCTGCGCGGTTTCGTGAAGTGCGGATATTGCACTGAGCCCCTCACGGGAAGCTGGTCGAAAGGACGCAGCCGCTATTACGCCTACTATCACTGCGAAGATGGATGCAACCGCGAGACAAAGGATGTGATGGAGGCAAAGTTCGAGCAGTTCATTCGTACCCTGGAACCAAATGCCGCGTACATGCGCCTGTACCGTGAGATCGTGCTTGATGTCTGGCGCAAGAAACAGGGCGACAGCCAGCAGATGCAAGGCGTCGTTTCCCGCAAGATTAGCCAATTGCGCGAGAACAAGACAAAGCTGGAAGAGGCATTCGTTTATCAAAAGGCGATTGACGCAGACACGTACAAGGAAATGCGGGCAAATCTGATTGAGGAGCTGACCCTCGCGGAAATGGAGCTACGGGATGCCCAGGCCGAAGAGATCGAAATAGAGACCGTCCTGGATTTCGCAGACATGGTGCTAACGAACGCATCGAACCTCTGGAAAGCCGCTCCAGTAGAGCAGAAACAGCGTTTGCAGCAGGTTCTATTCCCTGAGGGTGTCACCTATTCTGATGGAAAATATCGAACCGCTGTAACCTGCTTACTTTTCAACGGAATGGGAACAAACAAGATCAAAAATGAACGTTTGGTAGCGCTACCGGGAATCGAACCCGGGTTTTAAGATTGAGAATCTCACGTCCTAACCCCTAGACGATAGCGCCACACATTTTTTCAGCGGACGAAGAAAAGTATATCAAAGGAATTTCGCGCTGCGAAGCCGCCGCCAGGCTCGTGTGGCACAGCCGGGGCCCCCGACACTCGTTTCGCGTGGTGGGGTGGAGGCGCCCTCTCGGCTGTGCGGACTTCTTTTTGCTAGACGACCGCTCCTGTGCCGATTTCGGGTGAAATTTACCACTACCTGCCGTGCCGGCTGGTCCGCGCCGGCGAAAGTTTCCCGCGCTCCGTCGCTCAGCAAGACCCTAACCCCTTCGTGCGCCCCGGCACGCGAGTCACGTTACCGTCGTACCCGCCAAGTCACGTCTTTTTTGCGCTGCGCGCTCCCCAACGCCCGCGGGATTCTCTATAATTCCTGATGACAGTGCGCCCACTCGTCGCATCATAATTTTGCAGGAAAGGGCAGGGGCACCAAGCTGTATGTCAACTAAGAATTCGGGCGCCTTCCGGAAGAATGCTTCCCCGGGAAAATCCAAGGGACAGACCAAGACCGTCACCCCCATCAACGCGGGAACGTCCACTACCTTTAATTTGACGCAAATTTATCCTGAAATCGTGGATGAAGTCCGCGTGCGCGCCTATGAGCTCTACGAGCAGCGCGGCCGCCAGGATGGCAATGACCAGGATGACTGGATCCGGGCGGAGGAAGAGGTCCTTTCCCGCTATCAAAAGGCAAAAAGCGCTTAGCGCCATTATGAAACAGGCTCTCCTGTTGGATGACAACCCAGCCCAGCTCACCATTCGTGAGCTGGTTCTCCGCAAAGCCGGCGTAGAAAGCCACGTGGCCACCAACGCGCGCACCGCGCTGGCCCTGCTGCGCAGCGCGATGGGAAGAGAAAAAATCGGCGTGGTCATCACCGACCATTTCATGCCGGAGATGGATGGCGTGGAGTTTGTGCGCCAGTTGCGCGCCTTTGCCCCGGAACTCCCGGTCATCCTGATTAGTGGGCAGCCCGACGCGGATTCCGAATATGCCGGCCTCAACATCATTTTCCGCTGCAAGCCTTGCGAGCCGGATGACCTGATTGCCACAGTCCGGTTTGCGCTTTCTGATCGTCCCCAACGGGCCTTTGCCTGATTTGCCGTATTGCAGTCCCCGGCAAAAAATACTAAGCTCAAATGATGCCATTATTAGGAAGCTTTTGTCTTCTATTTGCTCTGGCTCTTTCCGGCTACTGTTTCGTGGTCGGGGTGGTGGGAGCGGTGCGCAAGGACTTTGTCGGATACCGCCTGGCGGAAACCGCGCGGCGGGCCGGCATGGCCTCCTTCGCGGCCCTGACTCTGTGTGCGTTCGCGCTGGTCTGGTCGGCCCTGAACAACGATTTCACCGTTTCCTACGTCATGCACCACAGCAACATTGCCCTGCCCGTGCCGTACAAAATAGCCGTTCTGTGGTCCGGACAGGAAGGCTCGTTGCTGTTTTGGTCGTGGTTGCTGGCCTGTTACGGTTTTGTTTTGCGGCTGCGGCACAAAGTGGACCAGCGACTGGTGGCCACCAGTTCCATGGTTCTTGCCGGCATTCAGGTCTTTTTCCTGATTCTTAACAATTACATCGCCAACCCTTTCGGCATTGAACCCGGCCCCATGGCCGCCGATGGCCGCGGCTTGAACATCCTGTTGCAGTACCCCGAGATGGTGATCCATCCGCCCATGCTGTACCTGGGCTACGTGGGCTTCTCGGTGCCGTTCGCCTTCGCTCTGGCTGCGCTGATCATGCGCTATCCCGGCGAAAAATGGATCCACATCACACGCCGCTGGACCATGGTTACGTGGCTCTTCCTGACCGTGGGGATCTCACTGGGAGCGCACTGGGCTTACGCCGTTCTCGGCTGGGGCGGCTACTGGGGCTGGGACCCGGTAGAGAACGCTTCCCTGCTGCCCTGGATCACCGGCACCGCTTTCCTCCATTCCGTGATGATGCAGGAGAAGCGCGGCATGATGAAGATGTGGAACGTCTGGTTGATCTTCACCACGTTCATGCTGGCGATTCTCGGCACCATGTTGACGCGCGGCGGCGCTGTGAGCTCGGTCCATGCGTTCGCGCAGTCAGCCATCGGCACGTGGTTCGCCGGATCAGCCGGCTGGTCGGGCGCTCCGTGGCGGTCTCTGCCTTACTTTTATCCCGGCTTCCTGGAACTGGTGTTCGTGGTCTGCCTTTACTTCTTCATCAGCCACCGCGACCATCTGAAGTCAGACAACCTCCTGGAATCGATGGTTTCGCGCGAGTCCAGCTTCATGTTCAACAACCTGGTTCTGCTGGCAGCGACGTTCGCCGTGCTGTGCGGAACGCTCTTCCCCATTTTGTCGGAGTGGGTGCGCGGCTACAAAATTACCGTGGGTGCGCCGTTCTTTAACAAGGTTGTCATCCCCATCGGCTTGTTCCTCATTTTTCTTACCGCGGTAGGACCTTTGCTGGCCTGGGGCAGCACTTCCTGGGGAAGCATCAAGCGCAATTTCGCGGTTCCCGCCCTGCTCTCGGCCGTGGTGGCCGGCGGGCTGGTTGCGCTGGGCATGCGTCCGTTCTCGGACATGGCCCATTTCTATTCCTGGCTCACGTTCTCTCTGAGCGCGCTGGTGATTGGCACCATTGCTTCTGAATTCTTCCGCGGCGGACGCGTGCTGCAGGGCAAGCTGAACACCAACATAGTCGCCGCCATGTATCACCTCACCCGGCGCAACATGCGCCGTTACGGCGGATACGTGGTCCACTTTGGCATGATCGTGCTGTTCATCGGCCTTGCGGGACAGGCCTTCAACCAGGAAAAAGAAGTGCAGATGGCCATCGGCGATAAGCTTCAGATCGGCCACTACACGCTGACCATGGTCGCCGACAACCGCGATGACAACGCCAACTACGATTCCAAAGCCGCGATACTGGAAGTCCAGAAAGACGGCAAGCCTTTGACCACCATGTATCCCGAACGCCGTTTCTACAAGGCCCAGGGCGGACAACCCAACACTATTGTCGCCAACCACATTTCGCCTGCCGAAGACCTCTATGTGATCTATGAAGGCCCGGATGGAGCGCAGCAAGGCCCTCCCATCATCAAAGCGATCATCAACCCGCTGGTGATATGGGTGTGGATTGGGGTAATCATCGTGGTATTCGGTACAGGCCTGGCCCTGGTGCCCAACCTGGCCGCCGTCAAGGTGCCGGTGGCCGCGTCGGTGGCAGTCGCGGCGGTGGAGAAACAAAGCATGTATCCGGCGGGGGTGCGTAAATGAAGCGCCTGAGTGAAATTCTTCTGCTCTGCTGCGTCGTCGTCCTGCTGATGGGCGCGGACGCGACGCAAGCCCGCTTTGAAAACCTGGGCGGCAAGATCATGTGCACTTGCAGTTGCGGGCAAATGCTGCTCAAGTGCAACCACGTGGGCTGTCCGAATTCCGCCAAGATGATCGGCCAGTTGCACGCCCAGGTGGCGCAACAATCTGACGACGAAAAAGTCTTGCAGTGGTTTCGCGAGACCTGGGGCGTCACGGCGGTTGTCGAACCCGCCACCCACGGATTCGAACTGCTGGTTTGGGTGGTGCCGCCAGTGGTGGCAGCGCTGTTCCTGGCGCTGGTGATCGTCATTATTATGGTCTGGCGGTCGCGTGTGCCGGCGACGCTGCCGGCAGACCGCGTCCCCGACCCCCACCTTGATGCCCTGCGCGCCCGTGCCCGTCAGGAGACCGAAATATGAACCCGCAAACAGCCAGCGTGTTGTTCCAGATTTTTTGCAGCGTGTTTGCCGCCGTCGCCCTGATCTACGTCTTCCTGCCCCCCAAAGACACTGATACCGGCACGGAAAAGACGCGGCTCATCTATCTCTACGAACGCAAAGAAGTGGTCTATGAGAATTTGCGCGACTTGAATTTTGAATTTAAGTCCGGCAAGTTTACCCAGGCCGACTTTGACGGCATGCGTGTGGGCATGGAGTCCGAAGCCGCTCGCATTTTAGACGAAATTGAAAAGTTGGAATCCGCGCCAGCCTGAAGGAGCATACTCATTTTGAAGCGTACCGCCTTGGTTGTTGTCCTAGTTCTGTCTGCCACAATCTATGCATCGGCCCAGACCAGCACGCTCAAGGGCCTGGTCAGCAACGGAACCACGCGTAAACCGGCTGCCGGAGATGAAGTCATCCTGCTGCGTCTTGACCAGGGCATGCAGGAGGAAGCCCGCACCAAGACCAACGGCCAGGGTGAATTCACGTTTAGTCTCAAAGACGCCGTGCCGCGGCTGGTCCGCGTGCGCCATCAGGACGTGAACTACCATGAGCAGGTACCGCCGGGCTCCCAGAGCGTCCAGATCACGGTCTACAATACCGCCGCCAAGCTGCCGGATGTGAAACTGCTGGACCAATCTGAAGTCTATGAGGCCCAAGGGACATCTGTGCGCGTGATTGAGCTCTTCCGCTTGAGGAATACCTCGCGCCCGCCCATGACGCAGCCGACTTTTGAGTTTTATCTGCCGGAAGGCGCCACCCCGCAGTTGGGCCAGGCGGTTGCCGGCGGTATGCCCGTCAAGACCCCTCCCATCCCGCTCAAAGAGAAGAACAAATACGCATTTCTATTTCCGGTGCGTCCTGGCCTGACGCAATTCGAACTGGTCTATACCATGCCGTTCACCGGCTCTCTTCCCGTCAAGCCGAAGTTTGGGACGGTGGCTGACACCTTTTACGTTGTGCTCCCCAAGAGCATGACGTTTGCCCCGTCCGACAACGCAGCTTTCAAGCCCTTGCCGCAATGGCCGGTGGACACCTCGGTTACCGGCGTCAACGTCTATGCGGCGCAGAACTTCAAGCCGGCGCAGAATCTGGGATTCTCTCTCTCCGGCGAGGGCCTGCTGCCCGACGAGCAACCGGCGGCGTCCGCTGCTCCTCCGCAGGGCGGAGCCGAACCGCGAGGCGGTGTGGGCGGCGGCCTGGGGACCCCCAATGACCGCCCTGATCCTTTGCACTCCGGCCAGTGGCTCTTCTTGGGAGTTCTGTCACTCTTCTTGGCGGCTGGAGGCGTTTATGTCTACACCACCAGTTTACCGGTCGCCGCGGCCGCAGCTCAGGCAGCCGCCACGGGAGCCAAGCCAAAGAAGCCGCAGGCCGGCCCTGGCTTGCTGCTGGAAGCCATGAAGGAAGAGATGTTCCAGTTGGAAACCGACCGCCTTCAGGGCAAGATATCTCAGCCGGAATACGAAAGCGCCAAGGCGGCGCTCGACAAAACCCTGCAGCGTGCCATCCAGCGCCAGAAGTCAGGCAAGTGACGCCGCGCCTGCTGGCGGCCTTTCGGTATACTGCTGAGCAGAGCGTGCGCTGAATCACCAGCGCACAATTTTCCTCAGAGATATTGCGCACCTCATGGGCCTAATCGTTCGTTCTTCCCATCTTCATGGAGCAGGTGTGTACACCCAGGCGGCCATCGCCAAGGGGACCCACGTCCTGGAATACACTGGTCCGCGCATCAGCAGGAAGGAAAGCGAAGGCCTCTACCTGGACAGCGAGGTCACCTATCTTTTCACCATGGAAGGCGACCAGAGCTTCATTGACGGTTTTGGCATGGCCGCTTTCGTCAATCACTCCTGCGATCCCAACTGTGAAACCGACCAGTTCGGCGATCAAATATGGATCATCGCCATCCGCGACATCGCCGCCGGCGAAGAACTCACCTACGACTACCACCTTTGGGACGCTGATCCTGAGGACAAAGCGGATTGCTACTGCGGCGCGATCCACTGCCGCGGGACCATGTACTCAGAAGAAGAAATCGCCCGGCAGAAGAAACTCTTGCGACGCAGAGCGCTAAGGCGGAAAGCGAAGAAGACAAAAGCAAAAAGCAAGCGGCGTTAGTACGACAGGCTGGGGCGGAACCCTAAAGTTCCCGTCGCCCTTCCATGGCCTTGAGCATGGTCACTTCGTCGGCGTATTCAATGTCGCTACCGGCAGGGATACCGGTGGCAATCCGCGTGACTTTGAGTCCGGGGCGCTTGGTCAGTCCGGTCAGGTGGACGGCGGTGGCCTCGCCCTCAATCGTCGGGTTGGTGGCGATGATGATTTCGTCCACGGCGCCGCTCTCGATGCGCTTGAGCAATGACGGAATCCGCAACTGCTCCGGACCAACTCCGTGCAACGGCGAAAGCGCCCCGTGCAACACGTGGTAAACGCCGTTGTAGACCCTGGTCTTTTCCACCGACGCAATGTTGGTGGGTTCTTCCACCACGCACACCAAGCGCTGGTTGCGCGTGGCGCTGGAACAGTAGCTGCACGGATCAATATCCGTGATGTTGTTGCACACCGAGCAGAGATGGAGCTTTTCCTTCAGGTTGCGGACGGCGCCGGCCAGCGCCTCGGCGTCTTCCGTGCTGGCGCGCAGGATATGGAAGGCCATGCGCTGCGCGCTCTTGCTGCCCACCCCGGGGAGTTTTTTCAGTTCGTCAATCAGTTGAGCCATCGGCTCGGCAAATTTGGACACTTTTCTTTAGGCTCCCGGAATTCCCAAGCCACCCAGCATTCCGCCCACGGTGGACTGCACGGCCTCATCCACCTTTTTGCTGGCGGCGTTAAACGCTGCGGTGACCAGGTCTTGCAACATCTCCACGTCGCCGGACTTCACGGCTTCAGGTTCAATGCGCGTGGCCAGGACCTGCTTCTGTCCGTTCATCTTGATGGTGACCGTGCCGCCGCCGGAGGAAGCCTCCACCACGGTCTGCTGCATCTTCTCCTGCAGGTTCCGGGCCTGTTTCTGGGCCTGCTCCAGCATCTCCTGTAACTGGCGTGTATCAAAGCCGCCCATGCCTTCTCCTAGTTCTTGTCACGGTGATCAATGACCGTGCGGATTTCCGCTCCAAACTTTTCTTGCATGCGTTTCACCACCGGATCTTCCGCCGCGCGGGCGCGGGCGCTGGCGCCGCTGCCATTGCGGGCTTGCCGGACGGCAGGTATTGGCGACGATCCGTTGCCCGCCGTTGCCGCCCCGCTGCGAACATTTACCTTGATCGGACGTCCTGCGGCCGAACTGGCTGCCGCGTTGGCGATTCGCTTGGGCTCCGGGCCCATCATCACGTCCAGCACCGCCGCTGACTGCGCGACGGTGATGAGCAGCTCGTTCTCCTGCAAAGTTGCGCTGCCGCTTTCCAGTGCGGAGGCCAGCGTCTTGTGCCCGTTGTTCTCCAATTCGTTCAGCACATGACCCAGGATTTTCGCAGGATCGCCCGTCGGCTCCGCTTCAGCGACGGCGACTGCGCTGCTTACCGTCGCAGACTGTGCTTCCGGCTGGCCGGCGCTCGACATTTCAGGATCGTAGCCGCGGCCTTTGCGCTCGCGGTCGGCTTCAAACGGCGAAGTAAATCCCGGCTGCTTGTTGGCGGCAGGCGCCTGGTTTGCGGCAGGCGCCACGACAGCGGATGTGGTGGGCGTGGAGCTAACTTGCCGCGGCGAAGCAACATTCTTCGGCGACTCGACTCCCGCCTGGCTCAACATCTGCTCTAAGGGCAATAGCCGTTGCGCGTGGACCAGCTTAAGTACGCCCAGTTCCAGATGAAAGCGTTGCTCCTGGCGATATCCCAGCTCATCGTGCGTGCGCAGCATGATCTGCATAAAGCGCGCCAAGTCCTCTTCAGAGAACTTTGCTGCCACTCGGGCCGCGCGCGTGCGCTCGTCAGAGGAAATCTGCAACAGCGGCGACGCGTCGCCCGCCAGCCTGGCCACCAAAACGTTGCGCAGGAAGCGCACAAATTGTTTGGCGAAGTGCGCCGGGTTCTGGCCTTCGATCATCAAGCGGTCCAGCAAGCGCAAAGCCTCTTCACTGGAATTGTGCTCCACCGCACCCATGATCTCTTCCAGCACTTCTGAGCCAACGGAGCCCACCAGTCCGCGGACGGCGGCGCCTTTGATTTCCGTGCCGCAGCAGGCAATGGCCTGGTCCATGATGGAGAGCGCGTCGCGCATGGAGCCATCGCCGGCCTCGGCCAGGACGGCCAGGGCTTCCGCGTCCACCTGGATC
Organism: Terriglobia bacterium; assembly: GCA_020072815.1. Classification (NCBI taxonomy): domain Bacteria; kingdom Pseudomonadati; phylum Acidobacteriota; class Terriglobia; species Terriglobia bacterium. The sequence goes on from JAIQGE010000020.1 coordinate 14,151, forward strand.
TTTTCTTTGCGCGCGATGTCGCCGAGTTGTCCCACGATCTCGTCAAACTTCACCGCGTGGAAGCTGAAGTGCTGGCATCGCGAGCGAATGGTCTGCGGGATGTCTTCCGCCTGCGTGGTGGCCATCATGAAAATAATATGCGGCGGAGGCTCTTCCAGGGTCTTCAGCAGCGCGTTGAAGGCCGCGTCAGTGATCTGGTGGGCTTCGTCGAGAATGTAGATCTTGTAGCGGTCGCGCGCTGGACGATAGCGCGCGGCGTCGCGCAGTTCCCTGATCTCGTCAATGCCCCGGTTGGTCGCGGCGTCAATTTCAATTACGTCCACCGCGTTGCCCGCCCGCACTTCCACGCAGGAATCGCACACGCCGCAAGGCTCAGGCGTCGGCTTGTCCGATTTTCCATCAACGCCGCGGCAGTTCAAGGCCATGGCCAGGATGCGCGCAATCGTCGTCTTGCCGATGCCCCGGTGCCCGCTGAAGATGTAACCGTGCGCAATGCGCTGCTGCTCAATGGCGTTTTTCAGCGTGCGGGTCACGTGGTCCTGACCAATCACATCAGAAAAACGCTGCGGACGGTATTTGCGCGCCAGAACCTGGTAGGCCATGAGTTGAATCTCGATTATACCGCTAGAGGACAGGCGAGATTTTCACAGGGACCAGCAACCCGAAGCGGACGCCGGCGGAGAGACCAGTGAAAGACAACTATTGTTTGATCAGAGTCGCCTGGCCAAAGCCGCCGGAACATGTTCCGCTGGAAACTGCGAAGTTGGCGTTCAGGCGCTCACCTGCCGGGCCGGAAAGGTGCGAGGCTATGATCTGTGTTTGTCCTGAATCACTGGTATTCAACAAAATGTCCACTTCCAGGCCGCGCGGACTCCCGCCGGCGACGACGCCGGATGCAAAGCACGAGAGCCCGGTAAAAGTGAAATTCCCCGTCACAGGGAAGAACCCATGCGCGTCAGGCCCGGTCTGGGTGAGAGTAGCGGAAATTGTTCCGGTCAATCCGTTGGTGAAAGGGCCGCTCCAAGTTCCGCTCAAGGGCTGCGTGAAGAGCAAGGTACTCATGCCGCTGCTCGCGCACGTGCCACCCGTTAGACTCCATGTACCGGTGAGCCCTTGCACCGTCCCGGCAACCAAGGCCGGAGTCGCCGTGATGGAGAGCACCTGCCCACGAAGTGATGCAGTGTTCAAGGTAAAGGTATTTCCAACTACCGTTCCGCTTACGATCAGGTCGTCCAGGTTGTCATCGAAACACAGCGACCCTTGCGTATGAAGAATGCCAGAAATTGCCGTGCCGCTTTGGGAGAGCGCTCCGTCCACCAGGAGTGAAGAGCCTGCCGGGAATGGCGCCTGCGCCACCAGCGCCATGGCCCAATGACCTGGAACAAGGGCGAGTTGAGCACCAGGGAAAGGCGGCGTGCTCCCGGCGGAACCTCCGCACCCGCACAAACACAGGAGAAATGCTACAGCGACTACCAGGCATAGGAAACGCATCGGGACCTCCGGTCACACAACCATGGTAGAAACAATAGGAGCCTTATAGAGATTCGCATCAATTCTACTCTTCTCAGCATGGCTGAGGTACGGCAAACTACGACAGCCTTCCTTGTCGCACTTTGCCGCTTGGCGAACTTCAAGCCGCTGCTTACGCTGAAGCGCATCTATGCTTGACAAAAACTATCGAGCCACCCATGCCTTCCACGGCGGCCGCTTCTTTGACGCCATTGGCGCCGACTTTCGCAACCTTGAGCGCGCGCAAGACGTGATCAGCGCCGACGTGCTCGACGCCTGGTTTGATCCTTCACCCCGCGTGCTCGCAGCGCTGCGCGAGCATCTTCCCTTTCTGTCTCGCACTTCCCCGCCGGCGTATGCGGACGGATTAATCCGCGCCATCTCCCGAGCCCGTAACATTCCGCCGGCAAACCTGTGCGCTGCCGGAGGATCGTCGCAGCTCATCTTCACATGTCTTCCCATCCTGGCGTCAGAGAGAAGCCGCGTGCTGATTCTCGACCCCATGTACGGCGAGTATGCCCACGTTCTGGAGAACGTGTTGCACTGTGACGTCCACCGGCATTTCCTTCGCGAAGAAGATAGTTTTCGCGTGGACCCGGAATCGCTTCTGGAAGAAGTTCGCCGCGTGCAGCCGGACCTGCTCATCATCGTCAATCCCAACAGCCCGAGCGGCCAGCATTGGCCGAGGAAGGAACTCAGCCAATTTCTGCGCCGCATTCCTCATGTGCTCTGCCTGGTGGACGAGACTTACATTGACTATGTTTCCACGGACGAGTCACTGGAATCCGCGATTTGCGACTTCCCCAACCTGATGGTGATCAAGTCCATGTCCAAGGTGTACGCGCTGAGCGGACTGCGAGCTGCCTATATGGCAACCTCGGAAGAGTTAGTGCGCCAGGTTGCGCGCCGGCTGCCGCCCTGGTCGGTAAGCCTGCCCGCGCAAGTGGCCGCGATCGAGGCGCTCGCCGACCCGGATTACTACCAGGCGCGATACCAGGAGACGCACTCTCTCCGCGATGAAGCACTGCAGTCTTTGTACGATCTGCCCGGGATCAAAGTGTTCGATTCATGCGCCAGTTTCTACATGATCAAGAGCACGCAGCAGAGCGCATCTTCCATCCAGCAGCAGCTCGAAGAGGAGAACATTTTCGTTCGCCATTGTGAGTCTATGAGTACGCGCTTTCACGACAATTTCTTGCGAATTGCCGTAAAGTCCGAAGGGCAGAATTGCAGGATTGTGGCCGCGCTGACCGCGGTGCTTTCTCGCAAACTGGAACACGTCGGGTGAATTCTTGGCGAGCCATGATGCACAAGAAAAAAGACGCCGACGATGGCGTCTTTTATCCCTTGAAGCAAAGAAAGGTCACGGCGCTTCGATCAACTCCATCTTTCCGTCTTTCTTCCGGTGTAACACTTTGACTTTGCCCTGATGGTCGCGGAAGACGAAGACTTCGCGATCGCGGAACTCCGCTTCTTTTACCGCCTCTTCCACGGTGAGCGGCTTGTAACTCACCGAGTCCGTACTCTTGACGATGTGGGCCTCAGTAAACTTCACGGTATTAGGAAATGAATGCACTTTGACCGGCACGGCTGTGGCCCGGTCGCCGCCCACGGCCAGGGCCAGGGAAACTTCTTCCGGAACCGGCGCATTGGCCTGCCGTTTGTGGGCCTGGCGTTTCTTGCTCTTCCATTTGGTCTTGTATTTCACCGCCTGGCGCTCAATGCGTTCCAGCGCGTTGCTGATGGCCGCATTCATGTCCACGGCCTCCGCCAGCGCGACAATCGGCGGATAGTTGCGCACCGTAACGCTGATTTCCACCTTGTGGCGGCGCTTTTCCACTGAGAGGACCACGTGGGTCTCAAACTGATTGCCTAGGATTTTTTGGATTTTCTGGAGCCCGCTTTCGACCAGCCTGCGGCTCGTGGGAGTAACTTCAAACTGACGGCCAGTGTATTCGACGTTCATTGACTCCCTCCTCGAAATAAGATCGGCTTGCTGAGAGTTCGTCTGATAGTGCCCGGAAGAAACGGCATCCGGCATCCGGCACCGTTCAATGCGGCTTGTCTCATTTTGTTTCTTTCGCGAAGCAGCGGCCGATGCTGGCGCTTCCGCATCGCGTTAGCTCTTGGTCCTCCTTTGATGGGTACTGGGAATCTTCATGTCTTCGCGGTACTTGGCCACGGTCCGCCGCGTAACCTGGATGCCCTGCGATTGCAGGATCTTGGTGATCTGTTCATCGGTCAGCGGATGCGCCGCGTCTTCTTCTTCAATCAGCTTCTTCACCCGCCGTTTCAGGATCAGCAATGACGTGCCGGCGCCTTCCGGGCCTTGCACGCTCTCAGAGAAGAAGAAACGCAATTCGAACACGCCCTGCGCGGTATGCACGTACTTGCCGGCGACCGCCCGGCTCACCGTGGAAGGATGCACGCCAATCTCTTCCGCCACTTCTTTGATCATCATCGGCTTAAGCAGGTCAATGCCGTGATCGAGGAAGTCGCGCTGGCGTCCGATGATGGCGTAGCAGACTTTCAGAATCGTCTGGCGGCGCTGTTCGATGTTCTTGATCAGTTGCACGGCGGACTTGTACCGCTCCTTGACGTAGGTGCGGACTTCTTTCTCCACACCCTGGCCCTGGTTCAGCATCTTGCGGTAGGTGGGACTCACGCGCAACTGGGGCACGTCTTCGTCGTTCATCAGGACCAGAAATTCGTCGCAATGCTTCACAAAGGCCACGTCCGGCTCAATCAGCTTGGGTTCGGTCTTGTTGTAACGCAAGCCGGGTTTGGGATCGAGCGTGCGGATGAACTCATGCGCCTGGATCACCGACTCCATGGGCCGCGCGATGGCCTTGGCAATTTCTTTGTAAAGCTTGTTCTGCAGGAGGTGCAAATGGCCGTCCACGATGCGCAAAGCATCTTCCACCACCTGGTCATTTTCAGGATCGTCGGAGCCTTCCAGGTCGCGGGTCTTGAGAAGGTACTCCAGTTGGGCCATCAGGCATTCGCGCAGGTTGCGCGCGGCCACGCCCACCGGATCAAACTGCCGGATCAGGCCCGTGGCTTCCCGCAGGTCTTCACGGGTGAACTGCAGGACGGGCGAAAGCTGGGGCTTGGGCGGGACCGCTGCCGGCTCCGGCGAAGGCGTATGCGAAACCACCAAATGCAGCGGCTCAGGACTTTCCACGTCCAGCTCTTCCGTTGCGTCTTCCGTCGTTGGATCTTCGATTACCGCTGAGGGCGCTGCGTCGGCCAAGTCAGGCGCGTTTTGCTCGGCTTCAGCGCTGGCCAGGCCGAGCAGTTCGTCTTCCGACGCCGTGAGATAACCTTCGTCGTTCAGGTTGCCGATGACCAACTCCGCCGCGGCAATGACTTCCGGCCGCACGCTGACCGAGCCAAGTTGCCACATCAGATGATCGGTGAGGGTCCCGGGCTTGGAGAGAAAATTCTCAAACGACGGCCGGTCAATCTCTTCCAGGTCCGCGGAGTTGCGGTAGCCAGGGTCCAGGTAGTCGCGAAAGAACGAACCAAAATCAATTTCGTCAAACGGGTCTTTCTTTTCCGCCTCCGGCGCCGCAAGTTCTTCTTTGCTGGCTTCCAGCCGCTCCTGGCGCTCCTGCGCTTCGCCGCGCTCGCGCGCCTCTTCGCGCCCGGCCACTTCGTCCAGCAGCGGGACGGAGGAATCCAGTTCTTCCAGAACAGGGTTCTCCACCATCTCAGTGTTGATCATCTCGCGCAGTTCAAGCTTGTTGAGCGCGAGCACGCTCACCATCTGGACCAGCCCAGGCGTCAGGATCTGCTTCTGGGAGACCTTCAGGTTCAGTCTGTGTTGGAGTAATACCATCTGTTCTTTTTATCGCGTAGCAGAGCTTTTCCTGCTATTCCTACTTGTAACATTCCCGGGGACACGCTCTAAAGAGTACCCTGGTAATTCTGTTTACTGTCTTCCAGTGCCTTGCATTAATCACAATTTAATGATCGAGGCCGGAAGCAAAATGTGCGTCCGGCGGCCCTCAAACAAACGAAAAACTCTCTCCCAGATAGACTCTTTTCACTTCCGGGTCGTTACCCAACTGTTCCGGCGTGCCGGTACGGAAAATTCGTCCTTCGTTGATGATGTACGCGCGATCGGTCACCGACAGCGTTTCCCGGACGTTGTGGTCGGTGATCAGGACGCCGATGCCGCTTCCCTTCAAATCAAAAATGATCTTCTGCAGGTCCAGCACCGCGATGGGATCAATCCCGGAGAAGGGCTCATCCAGCAGAATGAATTTTGGGGCGATGCACAGAGCGCGGGCGATCTCCACGCGCCGCCGCTCGCCACCGGAGAGCGCATAGCCCATGTTGTTGCGAATGTGGCCCAGTCCCAGTTCATCAATCAAGCGGTCACGTTTGGCCCGCCGCTCCTGCCAGGTGATGGGCTGCACCTCCAGCACGGCCATAATGTTCTCTTCCACCGTCAGCTTGCGAAAAACCGAGGCTTCCTGCGGCAAGTAGCTGATTCCGTAATTGCGCGCCCGCAAATACATGGGCACCGTGGTGATGTCCTGGCCGTCCACCAGGACCTGCCCGCTATCAGGAGGCAGCAACCCTACGATCATGTAGAAAGTGGTGGTCTTGCCGGCGCCGTTAGGCCCCAGAAGTCCGACTACTTCAGCTTGATTGATGTGGAGGCTGACGCCATTTACCACCCGGCGGCCGCGGTACGATTTAGCGATGTCGTCCGTTGCCAGGGTTTGCATTACTTCTTGCTCGCGTCTCGGTTCCTAGTTTGGGCTTGGTGGGAGGATTCTCCGCTACCTACGAGCACCCTATCATCGTGGGTAAAGAAAGTCAACGAATCGCCCGAAATTTGACCGTGTTCGGCATCAAAAATGCTAGGGAGTTTCCCCGGAACGCCCGTCAGGACGAACTTCTCCTCCCCCGCGGTATAGACGGCCTGGCTTGCCGTGGCCCGTCGCTGAGGCTGCTGAATCCGTATATCTCCTTGTGCCACAATACGATCCAGTTGGCTGGCTGGCTGCGAGCCGGCCTGGCTGCCACGCGCAGTCAGCAGGATCTGGACGGTGTCCGCATCAATGGTGGAGTCTTCGACTTTGGCCGTCACCTTGCCAGTAAACACCGCTTTTCGCTCGGAATCCACATATGTGAGCTTGTCCGCCGTCACGTTGACCGGGGTGGATTTGCCCTTTTTGTCGGTTGTGACGAAAACCGTGGTCACCCGGGAGGTGGAATCGCCCTGGGCCAGCAGGCTGCGGTGCAGCTTGTCAAAGGTAATGGCCGGCGCGTCCACGATGTTGGCTCCCTGCCACAGCCGGGCATGGGCGTATTTTGCCACTCCTGCGCTGCGGCTGGCCGTAGCCGAAGTTCCGGTCACGTGGACCGGCTCCCCGGAAGCCAGCATCCCGCCAGCTTGCGGTTTCAAGTCGTTGTAGGTGGTCTTAACGTGGCCCGTAGCGACGGCGCTCTCGGTCTTGCGCAGAAGCTGGATGCTGTCCGCGGTGATGGTGGCCCCGGAATCCACCACGCGAGGCGAACCAATGAGGGTAAAGCTCTCGTCCGCCGGATTGTAGCGGCCGCGGTTGGCCGTTGCCGTGCGCTGGCCTTGCTCAAAGTGAAAGTCGCCGGTCAGGTCGCCCGCAGTGATTTCACCTTTATCGTTAAAACTGGCGTTGAGTTCGCGGCTGGTGGCCACCTGGTCGGGTTGTCCCGGGCTTGACGAAACGATTCGCGCGTCAGGGCTGCCAACGATGGACACCGGGCGGTTCTGGCTATTGAATCGCGCTTGCAGCCGCGCCGCGCTGATGGTGGTGACGGATGCCCCTTTGCTCAGGATGATCTTTCCCGGGCCGTCGGACGTGGTCGCCGACTGGATGAGCTTGCCGTCTTTGATCGCCAAATCCACTGCCGCAGCTTGAATCTGCCGCGACTTGCCCTCCGCTCCCTCTTTCAAATCCACCGCGTCTTCCGCCCGGGCTGAGGTCACACGGTTTTTGGCGCCAAAGGTGAGCAGGACCCGCCCGGCTTTGCCTTGCGCCGGCGCGTCACCGCGGCGCTGAAAGTCCACGCCGCCGGAGAGCGTCCCGGAACGGAGCTGGTTTCCCGCAGCCAGCACCAGTTCGCCTTGGGGCGCGGTCACATCAAAGCCCTTCGGGCCTCCCACGGAACTGCGTACGTGACCCGAACCGAGAATTCGTTCCACCGTGTTGTCCTGGGTCAGCACCACGGTGATTTTGTCCGCCAACAGAAGGCGCGGCGGTTGATCAATCCTGGCGCCGTGCAGAACAATGTTGCGCGGCTCCTTGCTGATGGTGGCGCTTTGTCCGGTGATGCTGGCTTTTTGCTTGTCCGTAGTGTCAATTTTCACGGCGGACTTCAGTGTAAGGACGCTGCTGTGCGAATCGTAAGTAGCTCCCATGGCCGAACCGCCGGCTTCCGGCACACGAAACTCGATCTTCTCTTTGGTCTGCGCAATTCCGCTGTTGCGGTTGAAGGTGAGACCGCGGGTCTTTACGTGGATCAGGTTCTGGGTCTCCCGCGTGGCGGCTTGATTGGGCTGAGCGACGACTTTGGTGTTGGCGTCCAGATCTATCTGTACTTCGCCCTCAGCGCTGATGTCTCCCGACGCTGGATCAAAGACGAAGAGCGATCCGTAGATGTGGTCTGAACGGTCTTCGTCGCGCCCGTAGATCACAATGCTTACGTCGTGCAACTCACCACGGCCGGAATCTTTGTAGCGCAGAAAGCGGGAGGCGTGGACGGTGAACAGCGTCTTGCCGCCCTCCGATTGGGCAAAAGTGAAGCCTTCCGCGCTCTCGGCCGTATTGGCCGGCAAGTTGGTGACAGGCCGCTGCACGCCATGGCCCGACTTCAAGATCCCGCGGACGTAGAACCCCGCTGCCACCAGCACGGCGATTACCGCCCCGGCGGCGAACAATCTTCGGAGTTTGTTGGTGTCCCAGGCCACTTAGTCTTCATCTTAAATGATGGGCTGGGGAATCGCCGGAATCGCGCGTGATCGCCGACATCCCACCCCAGCCAGCGCAAAACCGGCGCGGTCCGGGGACCCCGATCGCCGTGATCAGCGGTCTTCCCTTGACCAACTCTCGAGTGACAGATTAGCGGATGGGAACAAAGCGGATTGCCAGGGATTGCCAAAATCGCCGGAATTAATATCGCTGTAAAGACTTACGTGTAAACAGGAACCGCTGCCGGCGACGATTTCTTGAAATCCTCCAGCGTCAGTTCCAGCCCGCCAAACTCCGGATGCAGGTTCATGGTGATGGTGTAGGCCAAGTCCAGCAGCTCGCCGGGCAAGTAGGCGTCCGCCTGGAGCCGCTGTGCCATCCGCCAGCCGACCGCCTCATAACTAAAGCCGGCTTTGTCCGGCCGCTTTTGGTTCACGCGCAGCTTGATGTGCTTCTCTTTGATGATCCTGGGCGGGACCAGCAGGCTTACGCCCTGGCTGGCAAACACCGGCTCAGGATTGCCTTGGCCGAAAGGCTCCAGCTTGCCGACCTGCTCCAGCAACGCAGGCGTGACGTCACCTAGCGGAAGCTCGGCGTCTATATCAATCGACGGCACGAAATCATCTACTGTAAGAATGTTTTGTGCAAATTGGTTCAAGCGTTGCTTTAAGTCTGGCAAGCGATCGCTGGGAAGAGCAAATCCTACCGCGTGCGCGTGGCCTCCGAAGCGGGTAAACAGATCGTGGCAGGATTCCAGAGCTTCCAGCAGATGAAAGGCCTTGATGGACCGTCCTGACCCGTGGGCTTCTTCGCCTTCGCGCGCGATCACCAATGCCGGACGCCCGGTCTTTTCCACCACCCGTGACGCTACAATGCCCACCACGCCACGATGCCAGCCTTCGCCGTCAAGCACCATGCAGAACTTGCCGGAAAGATCAGGTTCCGCGGCAAGCTGGGCATCAATATCGGTCACGATGCGCGCCTCTTCATTCTGCCGCTCGGTGTTGAGCTCGTCCAACTTCGTGGCGATTTCCCGGCAGCGCTCCACGTCTTTCGACGTGAACAGCTCGATCACGTCGCGCGCCACGTCCATGCGCCCGGCGGCGTTGATGCGCGGACCCAGGCGGAAACCGACGTCGCCTGCGCCCAGCGCCCGTCCCAACCCGGACAGCCCGGCCACTTCCATCAGCGCTTTCAGCCCGCCGTTCACCGGGCGACGCAGACCTTCCAGCCCCAGTTTGGCGATGACCCGGTTCTCGCCCTTGAGTTCGACGGCGTCGGCAATGGTGGCCATGGCCAGCATCTTCAGAAACGATGGAACCAGCCGCGCCTGGTCGGATGAATCTTTGAATTTCGCAAACAGCGCTTGCGCCACTTTGAAGGCCACGCCGGCGCCGCACAGCGCTTTGTTGGGATAGTCGCACCCCTGCTGGTTGGGGTTGAGCACCGCCAGCGCATTGGGCACGCCTTCGTGCGCTTCGGGCAGATGATGGTCGGTTACGATCAGGTCCACGCCCACGCGCCGCGCGGTGTCAGCGGCCTGGAATGCGCGGATGCCGGTGTCCACGCTGATCACCAGCTTTACCCCGGCGGCCGCGGCACGTTCTATCACGTCATCCTTGATGCCGTAGCCTTCCTTGATGCGGTGCGGGACGTGGAAGTCCGCCGAGCCGCCGCACAACTCGATGGCCGTCTTGAGGATGACGACGGCGGTGGTGCCGTCCACGTCGTAGTCGCCATAGATAAGGATGCTTTCCTGGTTGGCGATGGCCGCGCTGATTCGCTCGACCGCCTCGGTCATCCCGCGCAGGAGATAAGGAGAGTGCAACTGGTCTAGCGATGGAGTAAGAAACTTGTGAGCTTCGGCCGCGGTGGTCACGCCGCGCAAGACCAGCAGACGGGCGAGAATGGCGGAGACGCCGGCTTCAGCGCGCAGTTTCTCGAGGACTGCCGGATCGGGATTGAGGTAATTCCAACAAGAGCGCATGTTTGTTTCAGGGGCTGAAGCCCGATCTTTTCTAAAACGCAAACGGGACGGCTGAAGCCATCCCCTGATACCTACAGGGGCTGAAGCCAAAACCAAATCAAACCCTGGTTTTCAACTCTCATTCTTCTTCCGTGTCCGTATCGTCAATCAGGATGCCGTCGTAATCGTCGGCCATGTTTTCCAGGCGCTGGTAGCTCTCATACCACGCGGTGGAGACTTCGTAGAGGAAGACCACACCCTGGCAGGGGAAACCGAGTTGGACGAATCCTAGCTTGCCGACAAAATTGCGCAGCCAGCGGGCCTCTTCTAGGTCTTCTTCACTCATGTACTCGATTTCCTGGAGGCGGTTCACCAGCAGGTCAACATCTTCCTTGTCCAGGTCAACATGGTGCATGGTGACAAAGGCCACGCCCGCGGCCTTGGCCAGTTCCACAAAATCTTTCCAGGCGTCGGGATGGTCTTCGTCAGCGGTCCAGGGGACGTTGGGGACTTCGTCGCTGATGAAGGCGTTGAAGCGGCGCAGGCCGTGGCCTTCAATGAAGGCCACCATGTCATCTTTCAGATTGTGCAGGTCTTGATCCATGAGGTAGAGAACATATGATAGCGCGTTCCTGAGGGAAAAGAGAAAAGCGAGCAGTGGAGAATCCGCTGCCGAGTAGAGCTGCTGAAACGAACCGGATATCGAGCGCCTGCGTTCTTTGGAGAGGCATCGCTGCGCTCCCGTTGGAAAATATCAGTTTTCTGCCCAGAGCAAGATGTACCACAACTCTGATTTGTCAACCCTTCTGGGGCTACTTTAGGTTAGCAATCTATTGAAATACTCGATTACCGCCATCGTGACTCGAAGAATAAAGTCCGCATCAGCTTTCTTGAAAACGTGCGCTGGCCCCGAGTGCAGTTGTGGACTTGCCACGTCCCAGATCAGTTGCATTTGGCCAGAGAGCAGCTTGGCTTCTTCGTTATCGATCGTCAAATTATCCGCGATAAAGGTCTCAACGCGTTGCCTGAACTTAGCAGCTTGGCCTAGAGATGACGGTCTGGAATCCAATATTGTTTCTATTGCTTTCCTGCAATGCACTGCGGACTTGTCGAACTGACCTCCGGACAGGCACTTCTTGGCTTCCTGTATTTCTTTTACAGATGCTGGGAGTGCCTGAGCGATGAGCCCGGCTCCGTAGCGGACTTCAAGAACCTCCAAGCCCTGGTATCCGAGTCCCGGCAAAAGGTGATCGACCCATTGGGACCGCGGGATCACAAAGTTTAGGCCATCAACGCGGCCAGAATGAAAGCTGGACAATCCGTTGTTCGTGTGTAGTGCGAACAGCAGCTTAAAGGTGAGCTGTATTCGGAGATCAGCCCCGGCGCGGTCGTCCTCAATTCTTGTAAGGGTCGTCAGATCAAGAGGAATTTCAAATGTGACTTGTGTTGTCCTGGGAAACTTTTCGTCATAGGCATCCAGGAGAATGTCTTCCTGGAATCGGGCCACAACTCGTTGTTCTGGTGAATGTAACTGGCCCATCGCGCGAATAAGGGAAATGGGTCTCAAGCGGATTCCCTCTTGGGTGTATTCTCGCCAAGGATGTAGCGCGATGTTAGTGCAAATTCTTAACAACGGAAAATCAGGTCCACCTGACGCATTGATATTTGTAAGCTCGAACTTCATGGTCCCCAGCTGATCGCTGAGGCTGCTCATGTAAATGTTGCCCTCTGGCATTCTGTCCACCCTCCGACAAGCCCGTGAGCTATTGTGCCGTTGAGCTTTGAATTCTAAAGATACCAATAGTCGGCTGGAATGTCCTGTGGCGTTTGGCCCTCTGAGTGACCAACCCACATTCGGTCGTTCGTCTGATTCCGGAAGAAGTGGCCCAAGCAGAAATTGCACCGGCGACACGATTTTGCTTGCGATAGCGAATGGAATACGATATACTGCGCTGGATTATTTGTCTTGGTGGGCAAAACTACGCTGCGGCACATGGAGCGCGCATCAGGCCTTGACAGCGATTCGCATGAACCTCCAAATTTGGCTGCGATTCTTAATAAACTATTCACAATCAATCGTTTACGATAAAACTGTACCTTCTAGTAAACACTTGGGTGACCGTTGGGTCGAATGCAATAACCCTTTTATTTTCAGTGCAAGCCTTAGGGGAGGGGTACCCCCTGGGTTATCGAAGTGGTTGATGACTTCTAAGTAAATCCCGAATCCGCCCAGGCGGTGAAAAGAAGATCTTTGAAAACTGATGCGGGTTCCTGCGAAGAAACTTCGACAGAGGCAGGAGTGCCTCCACCCCGCCACGCGAAGCGCGCGCCGGGGCCCCGGCGCCTGTGCCACACGGTTCTCCACGATCGCGGCATCTCGTGCTTTATCCGCGGTGGCTCGCCCTGCGGTATTTAGTACGGAGAATAGCTGACCGGCAAGGCGATCACGGCCTCGCAGCCGGTGCGGTCGGTGCGGTTGGCCAGTTGCAGAACGCCGCCGTGGGCTTCCGCAATTTGCCGGCTCAGGATCAGTCCAATGCCGCTGCCGCCGTGCTTGGTGGTGAAGAACGGGACGAAGAGGTTGTCACTGTTCAGGAGGCCCAGGCCTTCGTCGCGGATAAAGACCTCAACGCTGCGGGCGTTGGTCCGCCAGCCGACTTCGACTGAGCCGGGATGCTTCAACGACGGGTCCAGCGACGCGTCCACGGCGTTGCGAACCAGGTTGATGAGGACTTGCTGGAGTTGGTCGGGATCGGCGTCAATCATCACCGTGGGGCCTTCCAGCACGCGCACCGGCAGCCGCCTTTCCAGCGACGCTACCAGCGCCACCAGCGGGCCGATCTCAATCCGGCTGCGCGTGGGCGCGGGCATACGCGCCAGTTGCGTGTAAGCCTGCATAAAGCGGTTGAGCGATTCCACGCGATTTTCAATCACCTTCAGCCCCTGCTGCATGTCCTGGCCAACTTCCGCCGGCAGACCGGCGCGCGCGGTGAGCGACGCCAGCGTGCCGACGATAGACTTAATGGGCGCCAGCGAATTGTTCAGCTCATGCCCCAGGACGCGAATCAGGCGCTGCCACGCCTGGCGCTCTTCTTCGCGCAATGCGCGGCTCAGGTCAGAGACGATCAGCAACTGGTGCGGCACGCCGTTCTCGCGAAATGACGTCTGGCTGATGGCCCAGCGGCCGTGCTTGCCGGGAAAAGTCATCTGCAGCGTCTGCGGCCCGGGCGAGTTGAGAAATTCCTGGAGGCCAAGTTCCTCGGCGGTGAGTCCCAGCATACGCGGAGCGATGCGGCCCATGAGCTGTTCGCCGGCGCGGTTTACGATCCGCAGGCGCTGTTGCTGGTCAAAAGTGAAGACCGCAACGTCAATCTCCATCATCACTTTCTTCAGCAGGGCGGTGGCTTCCAGCGCGCTGACTTTTTCCACTTGCAGGCGGTTGGCCAGCGCGTTGATCTCAAAGATCAGGTCAGCCAGCGAATCTTCCCGGCTGCCGCCGCGCAGGCGAAAGGAGAAATCATCTTCGCGAATGGCGGCCACCATGTTGGAGAGAGTTTGCAGCGGGCGGATCACCTGGCCGTGCAGAGCGGAGGTCCCAATCAGCCATCCTACGGCGATGAACAACGTGATGGTCCACTTCAGTTCCAGGGAATGGCCGCCGAACCACAACAGCAGTTCCGCCACCAGCACGCCGGGCAAGCTGATGAGCAGCGCCATCAGAGTCATGCGGGTATCAAACTTCAGCCTCTGTTTTACCGGGGGGCGGGGCGGGCCGGTGACGGAGATGGATTCGAACTGCGGATCAGAGGCCATACTTTTGCATGCGGCGGTACAGAGCGCTTCGGCTCAAACCAAGCGCCTCGGCTGCATGGCTGATGTTGCCTGCATGACGCGTGAGCGCTTTGCGGATGAGCAGGCATTCTACTTCTTCCAGGCCCATATCTTCTATTTTGGCCGATCCGGCGCGCTCGGCTTCCAGGCCCAGGTCTCCGGGGAGAACCTGGTCGCCCACGCTCATCAGCACCGCGCGTTCAATCGAGTGGTCAAGCTCGCGCACGTTGCCGGGCCAGGGATGCTCCATCAGTTTCTGCAGCACGGCAGGCTCAAACCCCTTGAGCGGCTTGCGATAACGCTGGGCATAAAGTTTGAGAAAGTGCGCCGCCAGCAGAGGAATGTCTTCCTTGCGTTCACGCAAAGGCGGAATATGCAGCTCCACGGTGTTGAGGCGGAAGAGAAGGTCAGAGCGGAAGCGGCCCTCGGCGCATTCCAGCTTGAGGTCAGCGTTGGTTGCGGAGACCACGCGCACGTCAACCTTGTGGGTCTTGGACGACCCCACGCGCTCCATCTCGCCGATTTCCAGCACGCGCAGCAGCTTGGCTTGCTGCTTCAGGGGGACGTTGGCGATCTCATCGAGAAACAGCGTGCCGTGGTCGGCCAGTTCGAAGCGGCCAACGCGGTCAGCCCGCGCATCGGTGAAGGCGCCTTTCACGTGTCCAAAAAGTTCGCTTTCAAACGTGCCTTCCGGCAAGCCGCCGGTGTTGACGGTGATCATGGGCCGTCCGGAGCGGGAAGACAGCGCGTGCAGCGTCTGGGCGACAACCTCTTTGCCGGTCCCGTGCTCGCCTGTGATGAGCACGTTGGCGTCACTGGGGCCGATGCGGCTGATCAGCGTGAGCAACGGCTGCATGGCGTTGGACTCAGCGATGAATGTGGGACGGTTCTGCGCGCGGAGCAAACTGTTTTCCGCTTCCAGGCGTTCGGCCCGGCGCATGGCGCGATAGAGATCAACCTGGGTACGAATGATGGTGAGCAGCCGGGGATTGTCCCAGGGTTTTTGGATGAAGTCGCGCGCGCCGCGACGCATGGCTTCCACGGCAAGTTCCACGCTGCCCCAAGCGGTCATCACCACGATTGGGAGCCGGCTGTCCGCCGATTGCACCCGGCCCAGCAGCTCCATGCCTTCCTGGCCGGACGTGGTGTCACGCTGGTAGTTCAGGTCCATGAGCATCACGTCAAACTCGCCGCTCTGGACCGACTCCAGCGCCGCGGCGGGGTTGCTGACGGTCTCAATCGCGTAGCCTTCGGCTTTCAGCAGCAGGCGCAGGGCTTCGCGCACGTCGGCCTGGTCGTCCGCGATCAAGATGCGCGCCGGGCCGGCCTTGGCGACGGCCGGAGCGAATTCAATTTCCTGTGCTTTGGTTGGCACCCTTGACACTCTCCAAATTCAAACTGCTAATTCGTTTGCGACATATGTTTCTAAGCGGTGGCGCTGTCTGGCGGAGCGGACGTGTCCGAGACAATCCAGCCGTCTTTGAGCTGGATGACGCGGTTGCCGTAGGCCGCGTTGGCTTCCGAGTGCGTCACCTGAATGATGGTTGTCCCGGCGTCATTCAATCTGCGGAAGAGTTCCATGATCTCTTTGGCTTGCGCCGAATGCAGGTTTCCCGTGGGCTCGTCGGCCAGGATCAGTTTGGGATTTCCAGCCACGGCGCGGGCCACGCCCACCAACTGCTGCTGTCCGCCGGAAAGCTGGTTGGGATAAAGATCTTTCTTGCCGACGATCTGAAAGCGGTCAAGAATGTCGGCCACCATGGACGCCCGCTGCGGCCGCGGGATGTCGCGATACGAAAGCGGCACGTCAATGTTTTCCTGCACCGTCAGATTGTCCAGCAGGTGATAGCTTTGGAAAACAAAGCCGATGAACTTGCGATTCAGCTCGGCGCGCTTCTTGCGGTCCAGTTTGTGGACCACGTGGTCGCCAAAGACGTATTCGCCGGCCCAGCCGTCGTCCAGCATGCCGACAATGCTCAAGAGCGTGGTCTTCCCTGCTCCGGACGGCCCCATGATGGTGACAAATTCGCCCTCTTTCACGTTGAGGTTTACTCGGCGCAGCAGCCACATGGTGCCCGCCGGGCTTTTGATGGTTTTCTCCAGATTGCGCAACTGAATCATGTGTTTCCTTTGACGACCGTCCGGGAACAACACGTTTTGGCGTTGATTAAAAGCTTGTGAGTCCCCTTCAATTACCAATTTCTTCTATTCTCTCATTCATACCGCAATGCAACCATAGGATCAACGCGAGTGGCGCGCAGGGCCGGGATCCAACCCGCAATAGCGGCGATGGCGCCCAGCGTCAGCACCACGGCGCCCAATGAGAGCGGATCGGTGGAACGGAGCCCGACCAGCATAGACGCAAACACCCGCGACCCCAGCAAGGACAAGGGGATACCGGCGGCCACGCCAACCAGCACCACTTTCATGGATTCCATCAGGACCAGCGTCATCACCTGCGACCGCTGCGCGCCCAGCGCCATGCGCAGTCCAATTTCGCGCGTTCGGCGGCTCACGGTGTAGGACATGACGCCGTAGAGTCCCAGGCACGCCAGCAGCAGCGCCAGCAGTCCGAAGAAGCCGGTGAGCTTGGCCAGAAGAATATCCAGGGAGATATTGCCATCCACTAGTTCGGGCAAAGTTTTCACGCGGTTCAACGGCACGCTGGGGTCGTCGGCGGCAAATGCCTTACGCACTGTCTCAGTCATGGCCGCAGGATCGCCGGCCGTCCGGATCTCAAAGTTGACGGCGAACAGAGCGTCGGGCGCCTGGCCCAGCGGCACATAAAAGCGGCGGGGCACGGGTCCGCGCAGATCGTGGTCGCGCATGTCGCGCGCGACTCCGACGATTTCCATGGGCTTGTCTCTCGACTCCTGGTCATCAATCCACAAGCGTTTGCCCAGAGGGTCCGAGTTGCCGAAATAGAACCGCGCCATAGTCTCATTGATTACGACCACTCGCAGGGCGGTGGGCGTATCCTGCGGGCCAAATTCGCGCCCACGAAGGACGGGGACCCCCAAAGCCTTGAAATAGTTGGCGCCAACCTGGTCCCAGTACACCAGCCGGTCTTCGTCCCGGCTGCTGGTATAGCCTTCAATCTTCACTTCGCTGGCGGACTCGGTGCCGCTGAACAGTCCATTCTCTGAGCCGGTAACACTGCGCACGCCGGCCAGCGCGCTCAAGCGGTCGGTCATCTCACGCTGAAAGTTGATGAACGGCTGGACTTTGTAACCCGCCGCCACGGGATCGGCGCGGACCATGAGCAAGTTCTCGCGGCTGTATCCCAGATCAAGTTTCTGCAAATTGTTGAGGCTGCGCAGCAAGAGACCGGCAGAGAAAAGGGCCAGCAGGCAAATGGCCACCTCAACCGCCACCAAAATTTTGCCGATGGGAAAGCGGCCGGATTGCCCCTGAGCAAGCGTGCTCTCCTTGAGTGTGGGAGCCACGGCCACGCGGGTGGCGCGCAGCGCAGGCGCCAACCCAAAGATGAGGCCAGTCAACAGACAAAGCCCCGCGGTGAAGCCCAGCACTCTCCAATCGAGCGCCACTTGCAAACCGTCGCTGGCGCGGGCGCCCACGCTGAGGGTCAGCAGGGCTTGGGTCGCCCATCTCGCGGCTAAAAGTCCGGCGACTCCGCCGAGCAAAGCCAGGATCACGCTTTCCGTAAGAAGCTGGCGCACCAACCGCGCGCGGCCTGCGCCGATGGCCAGGCGAACGGCGACTTCTCTTTGCCGCACGGCAGCCCGCGCCAGGAGCAGGTTGGCGACGTTGACACACGCGATCAGCAGAACTAATCCAACAAATCCCATCAACAGGAGGAGCGGCTGGCGATAGTCGCCGCGCACCGCGGAAAATCCCAGCGCGCCGCCGGTTGCCACAGGAACTTTAGACCTCTGGAGTTCGGCCTGATCGCCGGGATCAATGGCCTTGATCTGGGGGCTTTGCAGCCATTGCTTGAAAACCACGTTGATGTTGGCTTCCGCCTGAGCCGCGCTGACGCCGGGCTTCAACCTGGCGATGCACCGCAACCACGAGGCGTGGACTTCTTCCAGCCATGGCCGGCCGCGCAGCATTTGCTCCTGCATCATCATGGGCACCCAGAAATCCTGCTTGTCGCCGACGGTATCGCCGATGAATCCGGGCGGAGTGACTCCCACCACGGTGTACGAATAGTTGTTCAGCTTCAGGGTCTTGCCGATGATGTTGGGATCCTGCGACAGCTTGTTCTTCCAGAAACCGTGGCTGATGACCGCCAGAGGATGGGCCCCTTTGGCCACGTCATCCTGCTCGGTCAGAGTGCGGCCCATGATGGTACCCACGCCCAAAACCGAGAAATAATTTCCGGTCACCAGGACTCCGGTTGCCTCTGAGGTAACCAGGCCGTTTTCATTTTCAACTTTAGAGCGGTTGACCTCGCCGGAGGCCATCATGCCTGAGAAAACTGTATTGCCGTCGCGCAGCACGCGGTACAGCGGATAGGAAAACAGATCGGCTTGCGGCGTCCCAAGATTGCGGGAGTTTGCCCTGGCGGGATCGCCCACGAAAACGAGCTGGCCAGGGTCCTTGACCGGCAACCTCTTGAGCAGCACCGCATTGATCAGGCTGAAGATGGCCGTATTGGCGCCGATGCCCAGCGCCAACGTCAGGACGGCCACCGAGGCAAAAGCCGGGCTCTTGCGTAACATGCGCAGACCATAGCGAAGATCTTGGATAAGCGTTTCCATTTAACTCTCTTGACTCCGTATTCTTTGAACTTCGCAGCAGGACTTCTTGCCGGACACCACGCACGTGTCCCTGCGCATCGCCGGCCGTCCGACGCTGATGTCAACTTTGGTCTTTGTCGAAATCCTAAATCTGGCTGGTGGCCCCGGTATCATGCAGCGCGCCCAGCGCCCAGGCTGCATTCTTGCGCGCTGCTGGAATGGGTGAATTCTTCAGCACGCGCAGAAGCGGTTCAATGGCTGGATGCCCGATATTGACCAGAGCCGCGGCTGCTTCTTCCCCCAGGGTCATTTTCTGGATGGCCCGGCTGGTGCGGTATCCGGAAGGATCAACCGAAGTTGTATCGCCAAGCAAATTCACCAGCGGATCCACCGCGGCTGCGGCTGCCGAATGCTGCTGGCCGAGCCAGTAAGCTGCCGCGGCTTTTTGCTGCGGTTTGCCGGACTTGAGCACCGCCACGCGATGGCCAATCGCCTGTTGGCCTGCAGCCGCGCCGTTCGAAGGAGTGGGGCTATGTTTGGGCCCGAACCCGGTGGCCGCCAGCAGAGACACTCCCATTACCACAAAGAGGCCCGCTTTCTTCGCTTCACGCATAGCAGTTCCTCGGTTTCCCGGCAGCCGAGTCCGGATCAGCCCGGCCTGCTCGTCCGCACAACTCTAGGGCAACAAGGGAGATATGGCACTTTTTATGCCAAGCAGGATACGAGTTAACTTACTGAAAACATGAGTACAATTAGACCTGCTTTGCCTGATTGAAGACACTGCGGTGTCCGCAAACGAATCCGGCTGTTCGAAATCGAACAGCATCTGCAAGACCTATTCGCAGCGCAAGGCCTCCAAGGGATCTACCTTGGACGCTTTGCGCGCCGGACCGTAGGTGGCCAGCAGCACCACCACAAAAAGCATGCCCGCCACACATAAGAAGATGACCGGGTCTCTTGCGGCAACGCCATAGAGCAAACTGGACAGCAGCGCGGTGGCCAACAGAGCGCCAAATACGCCGACGGCGAGCCCAAATAGAGCGATCTTTGCTCCTTGCTTTAGGACCATGCGCAGCACATCATCCCGGCCGGCGCCCAAGGCCATGCGAATACCGATCTCATGCGTGCGCTGGGCCACGGAGTAGGCGATCACGCCGTAGATTCCAATCGCCGCCAGCAGAAGGGCGAGTCCGGCAAAAATTCCGAGCAGCAAACTGCTGAACCTCTGCGGCGCCAGGGAAAAGTTGAGGCGGTCAGCCATAGTGCGCACGTCGTAGACAGGCTCGTCCGGCGCAACTTCACTTACGGCTTTACGCACGGTGGGGACCAAGGTGGAAACTTCCATAGGGCTGCGGACAACCAGGAAGGTCCACGGAGGCGGGTCGGCTTGCAGAATTGGAACGTACATTTCGGCGTTGCTTGAGGCCCGGAGACTCTGCAGTTTCACGTTCGCCACCACACCAACAACTTCAAACCATTGATCGTGGATCCTCAGCTTTTGGCCCACAGGGTCCTTGCCGGGCAGAAACTTCTTACTAAAGGCCTGGTTGATAATGGCCACGCGGGGAGCATCCTGATTGTCATGCGAACTGAACTCGTGGCCTTCCAGCAATCGAGTTTGCATGGTCCTCATGTAGTCAGAACTCACGCGGCGGTAGTCTGAGTACAAAGCCACTCCGGGAACCGACGGCTGGCCTTCGATTTCGAAGGACGTTCCAGTCCGCGAACCGCTGAAGGGCAAATCGTTGGTCGCGCCCGCGGAAACCACGCCGGGAATCGCCTCCAGCCGTTCGACGATTTGCTGATAAAACTCTCCCCGCTGCAGAGCTTGCGGATACCGGGCCTCAGGGACGGAGATGCGCAGACCAAGAACATTCTCCGCCTGAAAGCCGGGATCAACATGCTGCAACTGCCACAGAGTCTTGCTGAGCAGCCCGGCACAGACCAGAAGGACGAGAGCCAGGGCGATCTCCAGCACAACAAAAGCACTGCGCAGGCGGAGGCGTTCGGCGATCCGAGTTGAGTGTGTGGCCGCTTCCTTCAAGGATTCATTTATGTCCGGCCGGAGCGCGTGCAACGCCGGAGCAATACCGAACAGGATACCGGTGACCACGCACGCCAGTGCGGTAAACGCCAGGACCCATCCATCCATTTCAAAGGTACGTAAGCGCGGCACGGCGCCGCTGCTGCCGGCAATCACCAGCTTCCCCGCTGCCAACGAGAGCAACAAGCCCAAAGAGCCGCCGATGGCCGCGAGCAGACTGCTTTCCGTCAGGAACTGGCGGACGAGCCTTGCGCGGCTGCCTCCCAGCGCCAAGCGAATGCCAATCTCTTTTTGCCGGGAAAAAGCGCGGGCCATCATCAATCCAGCGACGTTGGCGCAGGCAATCAGCAGGACCGCCAGCACCGAGCCCCAAAGCACCAATAGAGTGCGGCGCACGCCGCCTACCATTTCGTCCTGCAAGCCAACCAGGCGAAAGCCGGTGGTCTTGTTTTGGGGATATTGTGCGGCAAGCCTGGCGGCGATGGTGTTCATCTCCGTTTGCGCCTGGTGGAGCATAACGCCGGGCTTCATCCGCCCGACGGCAAATAGGCCGCGGCTGCCGCGTCCGGGTCCTGCTCCCTTGAGGTCAAATCCCGGCAAGCACCATGCCTCGATTCCGGAAGTTGGAAACTGAAAATCGGCCGGCACGACTCCGATCACTGAGTAGGAATCTCCGTCGAGCGTGATGCTCTTGCCGACAATGCTCTGGTCACCGCTAAAATAGCGCTGCCACGCTCCGTAGCTCAGCACCACGACGCGGTCTTTGCCGGGGGCGTCTTCATTGGGCAGGAAGGTGCGCCCGCGCAACGGCTTGGCCTTGAATACTGCAAAAAAGTCTGCCGTGGTATGGACGGCATTGATCAGCGTGGGGATTTTCTGGCCGCTGAGGACCGGTTTACCGAAAATATATGTAGCAGTAGCTTCCAGAGTCGCGCTTTGCTTTTGCCAGTCAAGAAAGTCGTAGGGTGAAATTGGCCCTTGGGTTTCGCCCCGAGCCGAGTCGGTCTCCCAGATCTGCAGCAGGCGATCAGGTTGGGTATACGGCAACGGACGCAGCAGCACGGTGTTCAACACGCTGAACATCACTGTGTTAGCGCCCATGCCGAGCGCCAGCGTCAGGACGGCGGCTGCGGCAAATCCGGGCGACCGGCGCAGCATGCGCACGGCGTAGCGAAGATCGTGGAAGAGCGTATCCATTCCATCCGCCTCGGTACTTCTCGTCTCTCCAGGAACGTCCGACGGCGTCGATTCTTGCACAGACGAAGGCAAGCCGCGGGACTTTTCCGCCGAACATTTTCTCACCATTCGGCGATAGCAGTTGCGTTGGGGCCGCGTCTTGCTGTGAAATGAACTGCTGCACAAATCCTTTTCCCCCAGGAACCTTGTGGCCTATCTGCAATTTCTCGGCGCTGCCGGTACGGTAACCGGCTCCAAACATCTCATCAACACCTCCGGCGACGGCGACGGCAAACGCGGTATGCAGGTCCTGATTGACTGCGGGATGTTCCAGGGCCAAAAAGAATGGCGTCTGAAGAACTGGACAGATACGCCCGTCCCAGCGCGGGAAATTGACGCCGTGATCCTGACGCACGCGCACCTGGACCACTCCGGCTGGATTCCCCGTCTGGTGAAGGAGGGCTTCAAGGGACGGGTGTACGCCACGCCTGCAACCATTGACCTGTGCGGCGTGATCCTGCCCGACTCCGGCCACCTGCAGGAGGAAGAAGCGCGCTTCCACAACCAGAAAGGAACTTCCAAGCACTCGCCTGCTCTGCCGCTGTACACGTTGGAGGAAGCACAGGAGTCCTTGAGCATTTTCCAGCCGGTAGACTTTGGCGAACTCAAGCAGTTGAGCGACGAACTTTCATTTCGCTTCGTCCATGCGGGGCACATTCTCGGCTCGGGGATGGCTGAAGTTTTTCTGAAGCAAAATGGCAGTTCGCTCAAGCTGCTATTCACCGGCGACATCGGCCGCGTTCCTCAGGTATCGGAGGCGCCTGGGCGCGTGGTCCACGCCGGCCCCGATCCCAATGAAGATCCTGAGTTTCTGGTGATGGAGTCTACTTACGGCAACCGCAGCCATCCCCACGATGACGTCCGGCCGCTGCTGGCGCAGTTGATCAACGACACGGTGCATCGCGGAGGCACCGTGGTGGTGCCGGCCTTCGCGGTCGAACGGACGCAGAAATTTCTTTTTCTCCTGAAAGAGCTCATGGAAAACAACCGGATTCCACGGGTCCCCGTCTTCGTGGACAGCCCCATGGCCATCAAGGCCGTGGAGATTTGCATGAAATACACCAGCGAGTTCAACCAGGAGGCCCAGGACCTGGTGCGGAAATACGGTTCGCCGCTCAATTGGCCGGAGTTTACCTTTGCCTTGAAGCAAGAGGAGTCCAAGAAGATCAATGACGTGGTTTATCCCTGCATCATTGTGTCTTCCAGCGGCATGGTCACCGGCGGACGCATCCTGCACCACCTGATGCACCGGCTGCCCGATCCGAAACACCAGGTCATCTTCATCGGCTTTCAGGCGCCGGGAACGCGCGGGGCCATCATCAAGAGCGGCGCCAAGTCCGTGCGGATCTTCTCCCAGGAAGTTCCCATACGGGCCCGCGTTGCCGCGCTGGAAGAATTCAGCGACCACGCTGACACGGAAGAGCTCCTGCGCTGGCTCAAGACGTTTAAGAAGAAGCCGCGGACAACGTTTCTCGTCCACGGCGAAGCAGAAGCGACGTCCCAGTTGAGGGAAGCCATCACCAGCCAGTTGGGCTGGCAAGTGAACATTGCGCAGTGGCTGGAAAAAGTGCCGCTGGTTTGATGTCCGGCGGCTTTACGAAAGGCTTATTTTGACGAGGGTATCCCAAGGACACTCCAAGTTGAGCCAGTAAAGAAAGCAGTCAGGAAAGGACGGCCCGTCATGTTCCACGACTCTTGTAGCTCTTCGCGCCGAAAAATCCTGCCGATAATGGCGGCCGCGGTATGCGTCCTTTCCGTCCTTCCGCTCGAATCGCAAAACACGGATTCTGCTCAAGCCGTAATGCACATCCATGTGACTGTTGTTCCCGTCGTGATGGCTCCAGCTGCGCGGCAAAGCGTAGGCGCAGAAAGCTCGATCACGTACAACGTACCGGCGCGCCCCGCCAAGATCTCAATCACCGAAGAACTGCGCCTTCCCGGACCCAATGATGGCATTCCGCCGGCAGCCAGCAAGGCCATGGTGCGCGTCACGACGGTAGTGGTCGACTAACGCAGTGAGCGCCGTCACGCCCCCAGACTTTGGGCTTCGGCTAAACTTTAGCTGCTCCCATGGTTGAATGAACACATGCCAGAAGCCAGCCTCCAAGGCGCCATCTTTGTCCTCAACCTCTATGACGTTGCGGATGAGATAAACCTGGAGAAGGTACGCCAGATCATCGGCGGGACAACGGTTTCACCCACGTTCAAGCATCCTGCGCCCGAATATGTGCGTTTTGAACGCCCACCGGTGATTGAGCCGATTCCGCCGGTGTTCTTGCCTTCAGGTGAACGCTTTGATGCGACCCTGCAATATTACGACTACGGCGTGGTGAGCGTGCTCCTGCGTTTTGCGTTCAGCGGCGACTGGCGCGCTCTGCAGCAGCGTTCCGCAAGCTGGATTTCCGGCAAGCTCTTTGACGAACTTTCCCGGGAGATGATCCGCCAGAAACTGGACCTTCTGCAGTCGGCGCTGGTGAAGCCCTACGAGAACTGGCTGGCGGAGGACTACTACATCTTCCACTTGCGCACCATCGCCGGATGCGCAAGCGGGTCAACAGTCCTGCAGCAGTTCGGACAGGAGATCAGCCAGATTGTCCGCGGTGAACCGGTACAACTGGCCGACCTTGAGCGGGCTGAAGTGCTCCAGGGCGCCATGTCTTACTATCCCTACGACCTCAACGTAGTGGGATGGAATGCAGCTTTCATTTTTGACACCGAAGCGGGCGCCGAGACTACGATACGCCTGCTCGAGTACGCCAACTCGCAGCTTATCCAATTCCGCCACTACGACGAGGTTCTCACCCGCGAACTCAGAGACGTATACCGCTTCCTGGAACAGCACCGCACCGGGCTGCTTGCCGGATGGCGGATGAGACCGGCCGCCGGGCGCCTGCGAACCATGCTGCTGGAAGTAACCGAGCTCACGGAACGCACCCACAACGCGCTGAAGTTTGTGGGCGACATGTTCTCCGCGCGGCTGTATAAGCTAAGCGCGGCCAAGATCGGCGTGCCTGATTACCAGACGCTGGTGCAGGAGAAACTTCGAGCAGCCGACGAGCTCTATGACTTTGTGATTGAGCAGTTCCACCAGACGCGCGCCTTTGCCCTGGAGTTCATTGTGGTGTTGATCCTGGTGATTGAGCTGTTCTTTCTATTTACCGGGAAGAGGACGTAGAGTGTCGGCGGCTCAATTCTTCTGCGAGCTTACAGCGGCGGAATCCGTCAGGTACGGCGCTAGTTCAGGATTGGCGATGACAATGGTCGCGCCTTGCACCTGTATGGGCTCCGCCGGCATGTGCACCACACCCGACGGAACTTTCAATCCAGCCGCCAGCGGCTTGACCGGGACCATTGTGATGGTCATGTCGCCCGCGGGAAGATCACGCAGCAGGAAACTTCCGTTGTCGTCGGTCTTGACCGTGCCGCGACCGGCGGTAAGCTGGACTCCGGCCAGCGGAACAAGATTGTAGTCCGCAGTCGCACCGGCCTGGCCGCCTGCTCCCTGGGCCTGTCCGCGACCCGCTTGTCCGGATTTGCCGCCTCCCTGCCCTCCGCGCTGCGTGCGCGTGGTACCGGCGGGCATGCCCCCGATCTTCAATTTGCTGAGGTCCGATTTGGCTGAGTCAACAGCCTGTGCAGCTGGTTCAGCCAGGACTCTCACGAAGACCCGTCCGGCGATGGAACGTAGCGCGCGCGCTGGTACATCCGCTACGACGGTGGAAACCGGCGCGATGTGCACCGGGAACGAATCGGTCGGCAATGAGTAGTTCGAAGGCAGACTGGCGGCGTCCACGGTGAGCGTGTAGTCGCCGGGAGGAACGTCGTCCAGCTCAAAGTCGCCGCTGCTTTCCGTAATGATTGTACGTTTCTGCTTGTCTTTATCTTCGGCTCCCGCTCCGGCATTGACGGCGGTCAGGACCAGGCGAATCGCATTCATGCCGGCGGAGTCGGGCTGGCGACGGCCTTCAAAGCGCAGATCATTGAATACGTTACCGACGAGACGCGCAAAGTTGACCACGCCAAAGTTCATTACCGCCACGTGGTCGCGGAGCAGGTCCGCATTGAGCTGGCTGGGCGTGGTCATGCGCACCGGGTCGCGGAACTGGGTAAGAGCAATGGTCACCTGGTGTTCATCCGCGGAAACTCCATTGAACTTGTAGCGGCCCTCGCGATCAGTCAGCACGCTGTCGCCGTTCTCAAGCTGCACCTGCACGCCAGGCAGGCCGGGCTCGCCGGCGTTGTACGTGCCGTTGAGGTTGTTGTCGCGAAAGACGCGGCCCTCGATCACTCGCGTGCGGTGGCCGGGAATGAGGCGGTCGGGCGCGGTGACAAAACTCTTCACAAAGCCAAACGACAGCAGCGTGGTGCGCTGCGCTGAGCTCAGCGAATTGCCCAACAGCCACACGTTGGTCAAACTGGAATTCAACTGGAAGGTGGGGCTGAGCTGATACACCAGGCCGTAGCCGGCAAACGGCGTCCAGGATTCGCGGCCGGATATGCTGGCGCGGGCGAAAGAGAAATTCGGGTTCACGCGCAGTTTGTTGCCCACGCGGAACTGGCCGGCGGCGGACACCGAGTCGCTGATCGGGTGCTCGGCTTCCAGCAAGGCCCGGATTTCCGGCGGCAGGTTACTGGACTCAACAAACGATACCGGGTCCTGCAGGAAGAGCTGCTGCAAAGCGGGCGAGAGCAAACTGAGCTCAGAACTCAGCTTGGCCGCCAGCGAAGGATTGCGGCGGTCATGCTCGTAAGCCACGAACATGCTGTCGGACGCGCCAACAGGAAAAATCAGCGACTCACGGAAGGCCATCTGGTCTTCAGAGTTCAACTGCAGCGGGTCCTGCACGGACCCAATCGTGAATTGCGCGGCGTTGGAGACCCGCGGCGTGATCTGGTAATGCCAGTTGGTGTCAAAGCGATTCCCCGTGGACGACTGGCTGGTAAAGCCGCCGTTGTTACGGCTGAAGGTGTATATGAAACTCAGGTCGTTGGCTTTGTTGATCCGCCAGGCGATGGTGGGCGAAAGATAATCAGAGCTGCCTGCATGCAGGACTGTTCCAACCGCAGCGGTCTCAGAGTGCTGGTAGTAAACCGACTCCGCCACTGATGCGCCGCTGCGAAACGACGCGGCCGCTTTGATTGACGTGGTGCCGGAAAACAGCGAAAGCACCTGGTTCAGCGGGAACATGGGAGCGGACTTGGAAACCTGGGCATACGCTGTGACGCCGCGGCCGGTGTAGCCGACTTCGCCCCGTCCCATGCTGCCGTGATTGCTGCTGCCGCCCAAGGCCCGCAACGTCCACTTCTTGTCGGGCAAGTAAGAAAAGCCGGCGGTCTGCATGAAGTCGTTCTGCCGGACCGAACTCTGTCCCAGGAAATCCAGCGGCGTATTGATAAAAGTGGTGGTGGTAAACAACGCCAGCTTGTCAGACTGGTTGCGCTCAAAGGAGAAGCCGGCGACGTCGCGGGTGGCGCCCAGCGTCAGATAAAAGAAAGGAATCGTGGTGCCGCCAAACAGCGAATAGCGATTGCGGCCATGCTTCACGCCGACTTCAGCGCCGCGCAGCTCGATGGCATCGGAAGTACTAAACGGGCTGGCGTACTGATAGGTGTTGGCTCCGGTCAGGCTGGTGATGAAATCCATGGCACGCACTTCGCGCACCGGATCGTGATAGTAGATGGAGGCATGGCGGACGTTGAACGGATGGCTGCCTTCCGCCATGTTGTCTTCCATCTGGCTGACCATGTCCAGATGTCCTTTGTCGCCCACGGGCTGCGCCCAGGTCACGCCGTTGAGAATGGATGTGGTGGTCACGCCGCCGGTGTTGGCCAACTGCACGGTAGAACCAAAAGTTCCCTGCGCCATTTCCGACATTCGCCGCAATGAGCCCGGCGAAAGCACCAGCAGCGGCCGCTCGACTACGCGCAGACGCAGGCTGACTGCCTTGCCGCCCATGTACCCCAGAGCCACCGTCTCTCCGCGCGAGAGCCCAAAGAACTGGATGACGTCGCTGGAGGTTTGCGCGCGGGCAATCTCTTCGTCCAGCACGATGATGTTGGTGATCCCCGGGGCAACCACGGTCTTGGAAGAATGCCAATAGATCTCAACCAAAGACGGGACACCGGCCGCGGACAGCGCGCCGGGCGATTGCGCTTCCATCTGCGAACACACCGCAATCGTCAGCGCGATGAGCGCTGTTGCGAGAGACGCGGGGTGTCTGCGATCTTTCATCCGTTATCTATTGCGGCCCTTTCACCGTGAATGGAAGCTGCTGGGTATCAATGCGATCTTCTCCGTACGACACGGTCACCACGGCGGTGTAATCGCCCGGTGGCAAATTGCCGGTCCAGCCCACGTGGACGCTGTTTTTCTGTCCTGGCAGGAACCGCTTGACCTCTTCCTGGTTGTCGGCTTTGGCGACCAGCTTGTGGCCGGCATCCAACACCGCGACGCGCGCCAGCGGGAAGATGTGCGTATTGCCGGCGTTGAGCAGATCAAAATCCAGGCTGAGGCCCTGGTTCGCCGAGGGCGGCGCCAGCTTCACGTTGCTGAGTTCAATCTTGAAGTCTTCCGTTTTTTCCGCGCTGAGCAGCACCAGGCAACCCAGGCGCATTTTGGTGAAGACCTGTTTGCCGTCCTTCTGATCGTTGAAAGAAAGCTCCGGCTTGGAATTGATGAACAGGACCGCGTAGTATCCGCCGCGAGCGTCCGCCGGAGGCGTGACAATGGCCTTCATCTTCTGCGTTCGGCCGGCAGCGACCTGGAACTTTTCCGGAACGAACTGGATCCAGTTGGCCGCGGAGCGGGGCGAAGTGCCGGGAGCGGAGAAGGTCTTTTCGTTGCGGTCGTTGTACCAGAGGTCAGTAATCTCCACGCTCATCTCCACCGCCTGGCTCCCGCTGTTCACGGTGGAGAGATCAAGCTGGAAAGGCACGCCGGGCTTGAAGGTTTGTACGATCTGGGCGGGGGCCAAGCCGACCGACTGAGCTTGAGCCATGGCGCCAAGCACAAACCAACAACCTAGAGCATAAATAACGAGTTTGAGAGGGAGTTTAAAGTAATACATCAAGGCACCGTGAGAGTAAAAGTTAGAGTTGCGGAATCAGTTCCGGCAGCAGCCCCAAGCACGTTGGTTGCGGAAACGAACAAGCCCAGAAACTGGGTAAGAGCTGCGCGATTGGCGGCGGTGCTGGTGATGCGCGTTGCCGCGGCGGCACTTTTGGAGATGGCGGCATACGGTCCGGCGCCGCTGGCCGCGGTGTTCAACTGCAACGCTGTGGCATTCACAAAGTCCGTGCTCACAAACACGGAGATGGTCGCGGTGGTGGAAGTGAAGTTGGAAAAGGCAGGCTGCAGCAGGTAGGGCGTGGAATAAATCACGCCGCCGGTGGCGGTCACTATCGTCAACCCCGGCGCAGGGCCAATTCCCAGCCCGTTGACGGTTCCGAAGTTCATGGAAAAATCCGCAGCCGGGTTGATGGTCAGCCCGCCCGTGGCGGTGGCCAGGGTCAGCCGCAGGGCATTCTGCACGATCTCATTGGGATTCTCCAATCGCAGTTCGGCGGTGCTGGTTTGGTTCGTCGTCAAGTCTGTGGCGGTGAAGACCATACGGGCCGTATCGTTCCCGGCAAAAGCGCCAGGGCCGTTGTTGTCAGGCAGAAAGATTGCCAAACCCGCGGTAACGATTTGATTATTGAGCACGCCGGGCGCGGCAACAAAGGTCGTGGGAGCGCCTGGGTTGGTGGACATAACGGAAAAATCTCCCGGCGAAGAGCAGGCCGAGGATGCGGGACAACTCTCCAGGACCAGCGCCAGAGGATGCGCGAAACTCCGTGTCACCACTCCGGTGATGATCGCTCTGTGAGTGCCGAGTCCGGTAACGCTAAGCTGGAAGTGTGTGAAGTAAAGAGCGCCGTTGCTGAGCGGGACCACGGTTACACCGGCCGCGGGCGTCCCGACGCCGAGGGCGTTCATGGTCCCGAAAGAGCCTTGCCAGTGTCCTGCTTGGATGAGAGGGATGCCGCCGGGCGCCGTTGAGAGCTGAAGGACCTGCCCCGCCGCGGTTTGACCAGCTACGAGAATAGCCAGAACCAGAATGACGAGAGTGGCCCGCTTGCGCAAAAACACGTTGCCACGCAAGTTGGCTTGCAGCTCATCCGTTTGAAGAGTTGGGCGTGGATTGTTTTCATTGCTCCGCACTCTCATCATTCCGATTCATGGCCATTTCAATAACCGTCCGGACTGCGCTACTGAACGGTCAGAGTAAAAGTAACGGTTGCCGTCTGGGCGCCTTGCAAAACGGTGGCGCCGTTGTCTGGTTTCACCGCAACGCCGATGAAGCGCGTCAGGGGCGTGCCGCTTACCGTGCCCGCGCCGCTGATGGTGTCAGCCGAGGCCACACCCATGGCGGTAAACTGCGCTGCGCCCGTGGGTACCGTGCTGCTGTTGGCGCTGTCACGCACGATCAGGATGTTGTTCGGGGCGCCGAAGTCGGTGGTTACCTGCGCCGAAATCGTGGTGCCGGCGAAGGTCTTGTGGCTGGTGAAGACCGGAGTCACGGTGTAATCGGTCCAGTAAACCGCGTTGTCCACGCCGGGAGTCGTGGGATTGAATTTATTGCAATTGCCGTTGTTGATGCCCAAGGCGTCAACGTTGCCGAAGTTCATGGTGTAATCCGTCGGGCCGCCCGAGGGTGTGACCGCGCAATGGTTGATGCCGGCGGTGGCGCCCGTGCTCAAAGTAAGAGATACCGCCTTCTGGATGGTGGCGGAAATCTGCAGGGTCGGTGAGACGGTGTTGGTGTTAACGTTATTTGTTCCGGCGAAGGCAGCTGTAGACGCGGTCATCATCGCCGCCGCCAATGTAAGAACAACGATACTTCTCTTCATGATTAGGCTCTCCTAACAAATTAGCCGTCTGGTGATGACCTTGGGGGTATCAGGAGGACATCGTCCTGACGTACATGTACATTGTTAGGGTCTTCTCACTTGCACGCAACGGTACATCGGTAATCAGTAACTTGCAGGAGATTTGACCATCACATTTCGCGTGTGATCTTAGGAAACCACCATCGCAATCGCAAATTCGGTTTTAGCGGAAAAAAGCACTAAAACCACCTTGGGAAGCGATTCGGCGAGATGTGTTAAGAATCGTTGGTTCTTCGCCTGGCCTGGTTCTCTGCTTAAGTCATTTTGCATCTAACGGAACAGAGGGTAAGGAGAAGCTAATGAAAATGAGCAGTCTAAAGCGGTGCCTGCAGGTGGTTCTGTTGTCCGTGTTGGCGGTATCAAGCGGCTGGCCGTCGGCCGCAAGCGCCCAATCGCAGGAAGCGACGCGGCGCATGCAAGAGAGGATCAGCCGGGAGGTTTACCACGAGTTGGTGATGCTCCCCGAGTTGAGTATCTTTGACCATCTGGCCTTTAAGGTGGACGGTGGCAACGTGACGCTGCTGGGTGAAGTTCGCAACGCGTTCCTCAAAGACAGCGCGGAGAAAGCCGTCAAGCATATCGAAGGCGTGGAAAGCATAAAGAACGAAATTGAGGTCCTCCCGGCGTCCATCAATGACGACCGCATTCGCCAGCGTGTGGCGCGCGCGATTTTCAGAGACGACCGGCTCTTCCATTATTCGTTGGGTTCGGTCCCTCCCATCCACATTATCGTGAAGGGCGGCCACGTCACGCTGAAGGGGGCGGTGAACAACCAGGTGGACAAGGACGCAGCGGGCCTTCGCGCCAACAGCGTTTCCGGAGTCTTCTCCGTGACGAACGAACTCGAGGTGACTCGCTCCGAGCGCAAGAAATAAGCAGTTCGAAACGCAAAACCAAAGCAAGACGCGAACCAGGGACGTGAGCTCTCTGGTTCGCGCAGTTTCTTGGTTGATGTTTACTGGCGGGCCAAAGTGCCTGAGGCCAGGCAACTGGTTCCCTGGCCGTCGTCAGAAGAGCGCAAGTTGTGGCGATCATCAGAGCAGTAAGCTTTGCCTTTACTGTTGACCGGCTCGGCCATTACCTGAAACGTCTTGGCCGGATTGCCCTCGCAAGCTCTCAGCGCGAACCGGTAGCCGTTGTAAACGCCACCGGCAAATGCTGGATCCATGAATCTATAAGTTTCGCCGTTGTCCAGGCCTTTGCCGATATTGACCAGCTCCGAGAGCTCACAAGTGAACCCAACCAGCGGATGCTTTTGCGCATAAAGGTCTTCCGCCAGAGTGATCATGCGCACGGCGCGCATGGGTTTCATTTTGGCTGGTTCGTTCAGCCCCGCTGTTTCGGCCGGATGCAAAGCGCCTGCGCCGGCCGTCGCCAGAGAAGCCTGCGTCCAAAAGGATTTGTCGAAGATCCGCGGGTCGCCGAACGGCAAGCGTGCGCTCACCGTCAGTGCGGTCAATCGCCAGAGGCCTTCCTGCAGTTTCATGCTGACCAGAAACCGCAGCGCCACGGGCGTGGGATCTTCCACCCCGGACTGAAACCTGTGGATGGACAATTCCATGTCATCTTCGTTGCCGCGCTGGTCTTCGCCCACCACGTGGACTTCAAGCCGCTCATGTTTCTCCGCATTGTTGACGGCGAAGAGGATCCGCCCGGTTTCGAAGATATCCAGCTTTTCGCCGTTGGCGCTTCTTATCATGTTGACCCACTGCCCGGGATTCAGCCCGCCGGTTGTTGAGTTCCGCGCGATGTCGGCCAATTTCTGCTGGACTTCCGGAGTGAGGTGCTTTTGGAATTTGTCTTCGTTACCGCTGAGCATTTCCAGGATCGCCTGCCGCGGGGACTGCTCGGGATGGGGCGAAGCCTGGGGCTGCGCCGCGGAAAGCGCAGCGGTGCCCAGAATCGCGATAAGGAATTTGAATCTGCTGCCGGGCGTCATGGTACATCTCCTGAGGTCCGTCTCCTGAGGCTCTTTCCAATCCGCACTTTGATCTTCAAGGCGAGTGTCTCCAGTGTGCACCGTAAGAATGGGCAGAGAAAGTGACCTTTGGACAACGCTGGATTTCCGTTGGGACGCTGGCCCACGGGAAGGCGTTGAGAATCGGGAGGTTGGTCGCCGGCAAAAAGCTGATTATTTGCGCCGGGAGGCGCGCAGTTCGGCGACGATTTCGCCTGCAGCCTGGCGCGCGGTTTCAGCTTGGTTCGGCGGGAAGGAAATGGCGCCTACGCGGGCGTGCCCGCCGCCGCCGTAGCGCTCGCAAATCTTGGCCAGGTTGACCATGTTCTGCTCGGTTGTCCAGGGATTGGAGCCGACGGAGACTTTCGTCCGGAAGCTGCTGCTGCTCAAGCCCACGCTATACACGGACTGAGGATGCAGGTAGTACGGAATGAATTTGTTATAGCCTTCAAGGTCCTGGTCAGCGATGTCGAAATAAACGGTGCCCTCTTTGCACTCTGACCGTTTGCGCAGAATGTCTATGGAAAGGCGATGACGCTGCAGCAGCGGGGGGACCAGCGCCGCAACGAAGGGCTCTTGAATCACCTGGGCCAGCGGTTCCCGCACCAGGCACGGAATCAGTTGGGGCGGAAGCAGCGGGTCACTGGTGGATTCAATCACCATGGTCAGCTTCATGGCCGGCTCGGCCATCTCCACTGCTTGCTGGGGCGAATCAAATTGGGCGCCGTCAATCACGTCAGCCCACTGGATCAATTCAGCCACCGGACGCGGATCAAAGCCGAATTTCTCCTGTGCGATCTGGGACAGGAACTTGGTGCAAGACTTGAATTCGGGATCGTAAAACTTTTGCGCCTGGCTATTGCGGCGATAGTGGTCGGCGTCCTGCGGGGTGAGAAAAGCGCTCTGATGATGGTCAAACCACCAGGTGATTTTGGGCGAAGCCGAATACTTGAAATCAACGATGGCGTTTTCATCGCCGGTGAAGTCGTTTTCATCGAACAGGGCGCCGGCGCGATGCACCAGCCCGGTGAATTGAAAGTCAGCGCCGGGGTGAATTCGTTCCGCATAAAAACGGGAAAACAAAGCAGCCGAAGCCGTCCCGTCAAAACACTTGCCGTGATAAAAAACCCTGACTTTCAATGGAGCCCTCATTCCCTGTCCGACTCACGCCCAAAGGTAAAACTACTAGAAATGCCATTTCCCCAACAGTTCTGTCAAGGAACAGACGGCTGCCCCGCGCGTCCGCGCCACCTTGCAAGCTCGCCGGCGCCGCTATTTGTAGATGGAGAACTGGTCTTGCGGCTTTTGTAGTTTGATGGTGATCTCCAGGCTGGGCTGGCTTACCACGTAGTCTTCGCCGTACGTGCGGAACCCGCGGGCAATCACTTGGATCCTCACCTTGCCGTAAGGAATACCCGTGGCCTCGGCTTTGCCGTCGTCGTGGGTCTTCAATTCCAGACCTTCCTGCTTGGCGTTGCCTTCTTTGTCCACCAGATGCAAAACCACTTCAGCGTTCTTCACCGGCTTGCCGTTGGCTTCCCTGAGGATGGTGAGATTGACCCGGGCGGTGGTGGGCTGCTCTTTGGGCGGCTCCTTGGACTGGTCTTGCTGCGCGAACAGCGCCAAAGACAGCAACAGGGTCCAGGAGACTGACTTGAGGCAAATCATAAGCCCCATTCTAAACCGAAATTCGCTCCCGTTCGAGGGGGATGGCTTGGCGGCTGAACAAGTTACACCGGGTGCCGAGAGATTCGCGGAGGCTTTGCCCCAACTCTGAAGAGGCCGGGCAACCCGTTAGTTCAGTTACTTTAGTAAGCGGTTTGTTGCTTACTGTGGTATTGACGAGGTCCCTTGAGCGAAGTACTTTTGTCAGCAATAGGTTCCCCAACCAGGTAGAAGCAGCGACGTCCCCACCCAGGTTAAGAGTAGCAAGCCTTTTGCGCCATAAGTTGCAGCGCCTGAGCAACATGGCAAGGAGGAGCGTTTCTCTTACTTTGAAAATACGGGGGCTGCGGCCCTTGAAGTAACCGCAAGAGCGAACTTCACGGTCGGGCTGTAGGAGGGTTTATGTCGGAAAACCAAGTCGGCGGACCGCCAGCAGTGACGGCTTTCGCCGAGAGAGATAACCGGGCGCGCGGCATGCGCGGGTTCAGCATGGTCGAATTGCTGATAGTGGTGGTGCTGTTGGCCATCATAGCCGGCATCACGTTCATCTTCGTGACCCCGGTTCTCAAGCAAATGCGCGTGGACAGTGCCTACAGTACGACCATGTCGGCGATGGACACAGCGCGCTCGCGCGCAACGACGATGCGGCGAACCTACGCCGTCACCTTCACGTTGCCGGGCACCATCACGGTCACCGACGCGCAGGATGCAACCGTACCGCCGATTCTCACGGCCACGCTGCCCGACGATGTTGCTTTTGACGCGGAGAAAGGCATTCCCGCCACCACCGCGACGGCGCCCGACCGGTTGGGCAACGGACAGCCTGACGGCCCGGTGTGCTTTGACATCGGCGTAACCGTGAACTGCTCCTTCACCTTCCTTTTTTATCCTGACGGCTCCGCTCGTGATGCCGCCGGGAACGTCAACAACGGAGTGATCTACATTGCCCGGCCCACGGAACTGATGAGTTCCCGCGCCATCACCTTGTTTGGACTCTCCGGCCGTATCCGCGGCTGGCGGCTCGCCAAGACGGTCCCCGCGGGCGTCACATACTGGAGGCAACAATGAGAGTGCGGCGAGCGGTTGCAAGAATTTCGCGCGGCAACTCAGGCATTTCCTTGGTTGAGGTGCTGTTCGCCATGGTGATCCTCACCGGCGGCCTGATCGGATTGCTGAGCACACTGACCTTCGCCATGGCTGCCACCCACTCGTCCGGGCAGGACATCATTGCCAAACAACTGGCATCCGAAGCCATGGAAAACATCTTTACCGCGCGGAACTCCAATCAGCTGGTTTGGCTGCAGATTCAAAACCAGGGTGCGGGAACCGTCCCTGATGGAATCTTTGTGCCCGGACTCTGGCCGATCAATCAAGTCCCAATCGCCGGCAACAATGCCGGGCTGATCAACACGCCGGAATATCTGGCGGGGGCGCCCAAGGTCCTGACAGCCCCCGGACCCGACGGGATCCTGGGTACCGCCGACGATGTCCAGATGCCGTTGACCAACTTCAAGCGCAGCATTTCCATTGTGACCGTCCCCGGCACCAGCGATCAGTTGCGCACCATCACCGTGAATGTGCAATACACGGCGCCACCCATCTACGTAGTCAAGAATTACACCCTGCAAGGGTATATCTCGCAGTTCCGGTAGAGGCCTGCTATGCATCGTGCAACTTCAAATTCGAGCCGCGGTTTCACCTTGGTAGAACTGTTGGTTGCTTTAGGACTAGGCGTGATGGTGGTGGGCGCGGCCGTGTCCTTGTTCAAAAAGGGCAGCGACGTAACCACCGTGACGTCGCAACGAAGCCAGTTGCAGACCGATCTGCGCGCCGCTGAGGCCATGT
Organism: Terriglobia bacterium; assembly: GCA_020072815.1. NCBI lineage: Bacteria > Pseudomonadati > Acidobacteriota > Terriglobia > Terriglobia bacterium. Next base: position 50,800 of record JAIQGE010000020.1, read on the forward strand.
TAGTCAGAGATATCAGCATGGCCGGCGCGGGCATGCCTTCGGGCGGAATCCCGGTACCGAGCACGGCGCCATTGCCGCGCTATGGCTGCGACCTTACCGCCGTATGCTACGTCGTCGCCAACTTCCCAAGTTTCGCTACGGTCCCGGTTACTCCCAATACTGCGTATTACGTGCTTCCCGGGCCGGGCAAGGGGCCAGTGATCACACCTGGACAGCCAGCGACCGATACCATCACCGTCATCTACGCCGACAACGCCTTTTTGCTGAACGACTACAACGTGACCTTCAATGCGGCAGGAACCGTGGCCACCTTTGCCCCGCCAGTGCCGCTGCCCGCCCCGCCGCCGCAGGCCGTCAATGATCCGGTGGTTGGATTGAGGACCGGCGACGTGGTGATGTTCCAAAATACAAAAGGGACGGCGCTGGCGGTGGTCACCGGAAACGTTGCGGTGGCCGGGCTAAACTTCACGGCGCCTTTTGCCAACGGAGATGTCCTGCGCCTCAACAACAGCGCAGCCGGATCGCGCAGCATCCCCAGCATTCTGGCCGGCACCAACACGCAGGCGTCGCGCATCTGGATCATCACGTATTACCTGGACACCACCGTGGACGCCGGCGGAAGCGTCACCGCGCGTCTGATGCGGCAAGTCAACACGCAGCCGCCCGTGCCCCTGGCTGACAATATCGTCAATCTGAAATTCACCTACGACGCGTACGACATCAACGGCGTACTGCAAGCCGAACTTCCGGATGCGGGCGCGAGCAACGTGCCGCCGGTAACTCCCAACATGATTCAGAAAGTCAATCTTGCCGCCCTGACGGGGCGCAGCCCGTTCCGCGGGACGCAAGGGTTCCAGGGCTTGAGTCTGCAAACCCAGATCAGCGTACGCAATTTGAGCTTTAAAGACCGGTACCAGTAAGAGTAAGAGGAGGAAGCAAAATCATGGATCTCGTGAAGGCGAAGAAAATCAACAACACCGGGAAAAGTCCCTCAATGAACCATGCTGGCCTCCGTTCACGCGGATTTGCCCTGCTCGCGTGCCTGTTGCTGGTTTTGCTGATGTCGGCGATCTCGATTGGCTTGCTCATGATGGTCAACTCCGAGGGCAAAGCCGGCGGGTACGACACCCAGAACAACAAGGCCTACCACGCCACCGAAGGCGCCATCGAAAAGATGACCACGGACCTGGCCAATGCCTTCACCACGATTCAGGCGCCGCAGCCTTCCGACATTACGGGTTTGAGCGTGCTTGCGCCGCCGAGCACGCCCACGCTGCAATACATTGACTACAGCTTTACGCCCAACGTGGATCCGGTGACGGGAAAAATCTCGGCAACGTACCGGCTGATCGCCAGCGGAGCCAACCAGGGTCTGTATGCTCAGATCATCCCCATCCAGCTTAAAGCCACGACCCAGACCGGACTGAACGCGCAGGTCACCATGATCCGCAACGTAGAAGTGGCGCTGATCCCTGTGTTCCAGTTCGGCATCTTTTGCGATATGGACTGCGGATTCTACAGCAGTCCCAACCTGACGTTTAACGGCCGCCTGCACACCAACCAAGACTTGTACGTGGGAGTGTCCGCGGGCTCTACCGTGACCTTCAACGACAAAATCACGGTGTTCGGCAACGTGATTCGCCAGGTCCTGCCGAATGGACTTCCATCGGCCACCAATAACAACACCGGCACGGTGGACATTCTGTCGGCGCCGAGCGGTTGCACGGGTGGCGCCGGTCCAAGCTGCATTGCCATGAGCATGACACAGGGGAGCGTGGTTAACGGCCCGGCCTCTGCCCAGAACGGCGCCTGGAAAGGCATTTCAACCGGCACGTATGCCGGCTGGATCGTGGACGGAAACTATGGCGGGCCCAATGGCACCGGCGCCGTGAAGCTGGTGATGCCCTTCACCAACTCCGGTCCGGTTGGCGGGGGAGCCGCTGGAGCCTTGCCGAAAGCTTATGAAATCATCCGGCACCCTTTGGCTGGCGATTCGCCGGCTACATCGCAAGCCCGGCTATACAATCAAGCCGAGATTCGCGTATTGCTGGAGGATGACCCGGCGGATCTTCCCGGCGGCGTGGCCGACCCCGGCAATATCCGTTTAGCCAATGTTCAAACCAGCCCGGGCGCGCCCGATTACAGCCGCGGTGTGCCAACATCCACACCTTTGTTGCCGGTTTTGGGCGGCCTGGCCACGTACAACACATATTTTGCTGAAGCCAATACTGCCTTTCCCGACCCCACAGGAATGATCCTGAACACGACCAAGGTTGCTTTGCCATCCGACTGGCCAACGCCGCCGGCGGCGGTGCCCGCAGGGCATGCCACTCTGGTGCCTGCCGGAGCGCCAGTACCTGCCCCGCCGGGCGCCGGTACATGGAACCTGATTGACGGCTACCTGCGCGTGGAGTATCGCGACGCAGTGGGTGTGTACCATCCGGTTACGAAGGAATGGCTGGAGCTGGGATTCGCCCGGGGATTGCTCCCGCCAACCCCTGCTGCTCCGAACAACGTTAATCCCAAGGCCATTCTGCTTCTGCAGAAGCCCGCAGACCGCGATGGCAACGGAGTCTTGGACCCCTTCGCCGCGCATAGCGTGGCCTGCACCACGTGCGTGGACCATCCCGCGGAAACACCGGCCGACGCTGCCACGCTCCGTCCGGAATTTGGCTCCAGCGCGCAGGCCACCAGCATCACTCGCAACAACTGGTATCCCATCAATTTTTATGACGCGCGCGAAGGCGAAGCCCGCGACCAGGACGTTGCCGGCCCAAGTTGCACCGTCAACGGCGTGATGAATGCAGTGGAGCTGGACGTCGCCAACCTGAAACGGTGGCTGCTGGATGCAACCGGCAGCGGTCCCAACGTGGCCTTCAACGATCACAACGGTTACATCCTGTACTTCTCTGACCGCAGGGGCATGCAGGTGAATCCCTTCAAGGGCTTCAAGACCGGTGACGCCGGCCTGGAAGACGTAATCAACGCCGCCAGCGCAGCGGGCGTGCCGGACCAGAAACTGGAACCACCGCCGCCGGCTACGCCGGGCCACGATCCAACGCTGTCACCGGAAGACGTGAACCTGGACGGCAATTTCGACAACTGGGGCGCCTGGAACATGGGAGCGGGGTTCAACTTGAACACCTCGGTCCCCCTGAGTCCGTATGGTCCGGCCCGCATGCCGAATTGCTTCAACAACGCCGGATTCAACGCGGCCGGGACCGTGGCTAACGCAACACTGGCGAACCCGCCGGGACGCAAGAACCGGGTCAGCGGGGCACGGCACGTGATTCGTCTGGTGGACGGCGCGATGGTCGGCACCACGGCGGCCACCGCAGTGACTCCTCTCCCGGTCAAGCCCGATGGCACCGGCGGCGGATTCACCGTTGCGTCAGAGAACCCGGTGTACATTCTGGGAAACTACAACACCAACGCCTCGGACACCATCTGGCCTACTTTGCCCAGCGCAGCGGCCGGTATTGCCGCGGAATGGAAACATGCGGACTCCGCGGTGATTGCTGACGCGGTTACCCTGCTTTCCAACAACTGGTCCGACTATGCCAGCCTGAAGACTCCCACGGGAGCAACCACGAACCGGCCCGCAGCCACCACCTACTACCGCGTGGCCATTGCCGCGGGCAAGAACATCACATTCCCCAACCCGGCGTATGCCACCGGCGTTATGTACGGTTTCGGCACCGATGGCGGTGTCCACAACTTCCTGCGGTTCCTGGAAGATTGGACGGGGCAAACGCTCAACTACGGCGGCTCCATGGTGAGCCTGTTCTACTCCACCTACAACACCGGCACTTTCAAGTGCTGTAATGACGCGGTCTACCACCCGCCAGCCCGTAATTATCAATTTGACACGGACTTCCAGGACCCGGCCAAGCTTCCGCCGGGGACCCCGATGTTCCGCGACATCAACAACCTGAGCTTCCGCCAGGACTTTACGCCAAGCGCGCTGGCAGCTCCGAAAAATAGCTTCTGAAATACTGAAAATTCGGAATGGACGAGGCGGCTCGAAAGGGCCGCCTTGGTTTTTTGCGGTGACCTGGGTTGCACGACGGAAGACAACGACTTTGACGCTCTTGCGCCATCGGCTAAGATATGAACTGCGCCATCAGTGAGACAAGAGGAACGCACGATGAATATTGAAATCCGCGATGCGGCCCTAGAGGCCAGAATCCGCAAACAAATCCAGGCGACTGGCTCGGGCAGCGTGGAAGAAGTGTTGCTGCGTTTGCTTGAAACCCAGGAAGAACAGGACCGCTGGCTTTTGGAGAACCGAGAAACCATCACCGTGAAAATTCAGCATGGTCTGGATCAGCTTGACCGGGGCGAAGGAATCCCCGAAGACCAACTCGATGCGTACCTGAAGGACCTGAAAGCTAAACCTGAATGAAGCGGCGCTACGTTCTTGCGCCAGAAGCCGCACACGATCTTGCCCAGATCTGGCGATATATCAAGGAACAAAGCAACAGATCAATCGCCGACCGGGTTGAAGGTGTCATTCGAGACAGGATCGTCTTTCTGTCAGAAAACCCCGGCGCCGGACATTCGCGCAAGAATTTGACAGACAGCGCGGTGAAATTCTTTCCAGTCTATTCTTACCTCATCGTCTACCGGTCCGAGAGCAAGCCGTTGCAGGTGGTATCCATTCTCCACGGCCGTCGGGAGTTGGAGAGGATTTTGAAAGATCGTCTCTGACGACCCATCTTCCCTGTCGCCATTTCTCGTTATTAGCGCCTCGTGCAAATATCGCTTGACCTCAGAACTCTCCCCTGCCGGGGCTTGAGTTTTGTCCGGCAGACTGGGTAATCTTGGTGTCCCGCATTGCGCTCTAGGGCAGACGTGGGACGCCCGTGACCACCGCGGTGAGTAGACTCTTTGGGCTTCAGTCGAAAGGAAAATGAATGAAAATCGTAGCGCTGATCGCACGAATTCTGCTTGGGTTGGCCTTCTTTGTGTTCGGACTCAACGGCTTCCTGAACTTTATGAAGGCGCCTCCCCTGCCGCCTGGATTGGCAGCCCAGTTTATTGACGCGCTGGTCAAGTCGCACTACTTTCTACCGGTGGCGGGGCTGCAAGTTCTGGGCGGCGCGCTGCTGTTGATCGGCCGCTACGTTCCGCTCGGGCTGACGCTGCTTGGCCCGGTGATCGTGAACATTCTCTTGTACCATTTGCTCATGGAACCCAAGGGCCTGCCCGTTGCCATCGTTGTGGCGATTCTTTGGGGCATTGTGGCGTATTACTTCCGGCAGAATTTTTCCGGCCTGTTTGCGCAGAAGATGGCATGAGGTAAAGCTGGCATGTGCAGAAACATCAAAACGCTTTTTAACTTCGATCCGCCGGTCACGGACGAAGAGGTGCGGGCGGCTTCGCTGCAGTTCGTGAGGAAAATCAGCGGGTTCAACAAGCCGTCAAAGGCCAACGAAGCCGCGTTTGAGGCGGCCATTGAGGAGATCGCCGGCGTGGCAGGCCGGCTTCTCCGTTCATTGGAGACGACGGCGCCGCCGAAGAGTCGCGAAGAAGAAGCTGCCAAGGCGAGGGCGCGGGCGGCAGAGAGATTTGGCGGAGCAAATAGCAATTAGCAGTTGGCAATTGGCCAAAGGCAGAGGAAGCAAATAGCGAATAGCAGAAGGGCCTTTGGCTTTTGGTGTTTGGCAGAACGGTTTCCCAATTCTGGTGTCGCACCTGTGGCGCTGGGCTCGAACGGCGCACAGCTTCGGAACCGTACAGGACATCGTGGTTCGTATGGCACAGGCACTCTTGCCTGTGCCTCTTCGTCTTGTGTCGCCCCTCCGGGGCTTGAATTCTTTCTTCACCTAACCCAGGCCTTACGGCCTGGGCTACCATTATTCCGCGCCTGCGGCGCTCAAGCGTGACTGAATTTGGAGAGCGCTTTAATCCTCAAGAGATTCTTGCAGATCTCTCTTCGGTCCGATGAGCGCGGTGCAGAAGCTGCTATTTGCTAGCTGCCAATTGCCAGTTGCTATTTGCTATTTGCTATTTGCTAGTTGCCAGGTGCCAGTTGCTAGTTGTTAGCTGCTATTTGCCAATTGCGTCCTTCCCACCTGCACCATTACCGTCGCCGAGAGCACGGCTAGAATCCCCAAGATCTGCAAGGCGCTTACGCCTTCGTGGATGAAGATCGCCGCGAAGATGATGGCGTAGACCGGCTCCAGACAGCTGGTAACCACGGCGCGCGTGGGGTCGAGATACTTGAGGCCGGTGAAGTAGAACACATACGGCAAGAGAGTTGAGAGACAGCCGAAGAGGAACAGGAACGTCCACTGCGCCATGCTGTAATGTTGCGCGGCCACGCGCCACGGCGGGTTCAAGACCGCCCACAGCAGCACTGAGCCAAGCAGGGTATACGCCATGACCTGCAACTGATGATGGCGGGCGACCATGGTCTGACCGCCGATGTTATAGAGCGCGAAGGAAAAAGAGGCCATCAGAGCGGCCAGCGCCCCGGGGACGTTGAGTTTGGCGCCGGAGTGAAACAGCCCGATGGTCAGCGCAATTCCCAGCAAGGCCATCAGCACGGCGGAGACCTGCCAGGCGGTGGCGCGCTGGCGTCCGCGGAGGACCATGTAAAGCAGGACCCACACCGGGCAGGTGTACTGCAAAGTGATGGCGATGGCCACGGTGGCCTTTTGAATCGCGTAGTAGTAGAAGAAATTCGAACCGGCCAGACCCAAAATGCCGATCAGCCCGCACAGTATTGCATCGCGACGGCTGGTGCGAAAAAAACCTGGTCCCTTGCGCGCCAGCAGGAAAAGCACCAGTACGAGCAAAGCAAACGTCGTGCGCGCTTGAGAGAGCATGACGGGAGAGATGTCCGCGGCCCCGGGGAATATCTTGCCGCTGAACACGGCTTTGCCCACGGTGGCGGCTGCGCCCCAGCAGAAAGTGGCAGCGGCGATGAGGAAGTAACCCCGCCACGGATGCGCCTGGGCCGCCGCGGGGCTGGGAGCAGTCTCTAATTCTTCGGAACTGATAGCTGGGGAATTATTTGGCAAGCATCTGGTCCAGCCGGTCAGGATCAAAACCGACCATGACCTCATCGCCTACCACAATGGTGGGAGTGGAACGGCTCTTGTAGGTGCGGACCAGCGCAAACACCGCCTGCTGGTCAGTGCTGACGTCCTTGTCTTCAAACGGGATCCCTTTCTCCGAAAGGTAGGCCTTTGCCCAGTCACAGGGCGGTCAGCCGGGCTGGCTGAAAACCACGACTTTCTTGTCAGTCATCCTTATTCTCTCCTTGTGGCAATTGGATTCACGGAAAGCGCGAACGCTTCACTTTTCCGCGCGGGCAACGGCTTCGTGCAGCCGGATTTCCGTGGTAATGCGCGCCGTGCTCCTCAGCATGGCCGCGACGGAACAGTACTTCTCTTCCGACAGCCGCACGGCATCCTCCACCGCTTTGCGGGAAACCTGGCCGGTAACCGTGAAAATCAATTTGATGGAAGTATAAACGGTGGGCGGCGAGGGAGCGCGCTCGGCTTCCGCGCGGACCTCCAGCGCGGTAAACGGTTCGCGCTTCTTGCGCAGAATGCTGACCACATCAGTGGCCGTGCAGGAGCACAGCGCGGACAGCACCAGTTCCATGGGGCCGGGGGCGGTGTTGCTCTGGCGGTCAGAGTCAATGACCACGGCGTGCCCGCTGGAACCGGCGACCACGAAGCGCTCGCCGTCAAGCCACTTGGCTTTGGCTTCTACTACCTTGGCTTCTACCAATTGACGCTTCTCCTTTAAGCCACAAGGATATCAATCGTTTGCCGGTTCGAGTTTAAGTATTTCAGGCCTCCCCCGCGCCTGCGGTTGACAGATGCAGAGCATCGCCAGTCTTTATGACGACGGCGTCACGAACGGCGCCCGGTCGCCGGGACCGCGAAAAAAGTTTCAAAAAGATGGAAGAAATCGTCCAATCCGTGCAATGGAAAGCAGGGACCTACAGTGGGGTCCGGAACAGAGCGCAAGCGCCGAGCACAGGCATGGCAGAAACGCCCAGGGACGACCAGGAGTTGCTGCGGCAGCTCGCCAAAGGAAATGAAGCTGCGTTCCGCGAGATGTACGAGCGGTATCAGGGACGCATCTTCCGCTTCGCTCTGCACATGAGCGGCAACCGCGCCACGGCGGAAGAAGTCACGCAGGAGGTTTTTACGCTGCTGATCGCCAGCCCGCGGGATTACCGTCCGGACAAAGGCCCGGTGTCAGGATATCTGTTCGGGATCGCGCGCAACCTGACGCGGCGCGGCTTCCAGCGGCAGCAGTTCGACGTGCCGCTGGATGATGAAGATTCTCTGGAATCGGACCCAGCGTCGGCCAGCGACTTGAACGCGCTGGAAGAATTGACCCAGACGGAACTGCTGGAATGCCTGCGGCAGGCAGTGACGTCACTGCCCGAGCAATATCGCGAAGCAGTGGTGCTGTGCGACCTGGAAGAGATGAGTTACGCCGATGCCGGTGAGGCCCTGGGCTGTCCGGCGGGCACGGTGGCTTCACGGCTGCATCGGGCGCGGGCCATACTGAAGAACAAGTTAAGCAAGGCGAACCATAACGGAACAAAGTTGAGCAGCCAGCAATGCGCCAAATAGATCCAACTGAATCCGACGTCCGGCTCAAGGCAGCTTTGCGAAAGCTGGCAGCCGGCTCGCCAGGCGATGCCTCGGCGGAAACCGGGGCAGCTTTAGCAAGGGCTTTTCGTCACCGACACGCCCGGCGCAGGCAGGCGAGGATGGCGGCAGTCGTGGGGCTGGCCGCGTGTTTGGCTGTGAGCGCGGGGCTGCTGTTGAAGAAGTCGCCGCCGCCGACAACAGCGTCAACGCCTAACGCGACGGCGCCGGCAAAAACGACGCAGGCAGCGGGGGCGCAGACTATGGCCGCGTCGCCAACGATCCGCATAGCAGCGGACAACCCCGCGCCGAGCAGCAAGACTTCCCTTCCGCCCAAGCGCAGGCCGAAGGCGGCGGCGCAGAGCGCGAGCAATTTGGCCCAGCCAGCCGGTAACTTTTTCGCACTGCCCGCTTACAACGACACGGTACGCCTGCAAGACATGAACGTAGTCCGGGTTGAGATGCCAGGCAGCGCGTTGCGGCTGGTGGGAGCGCCGGTGAGCGCCGGAGCAGGAGAACGCCGCGTGCTGGCGGATTTTGTGGTCGGCCAGGACGGCACCCCTTACGCCGTCCGGCTGATTGCCGTAAGGAATACTCAATAGCTATCGGGTGATCGCCGTGATCGGGTGATCGACGTGATCGGAAACCAGGATTGCATAGGCATTAGACACCGCCGAAGCCGACGCTAACAACAGAACGCGTTGTTACCGGTTCGGGCACGACAGACGAAAAATCGAGCAATTCTCAAGGAGAGCTTTCAACATGAACAGATTCTTTCTCGCAGTTGCCATGGCGCTATTGATCGCTGGAACCGCGGCAGCCCAGGACCGCGTCAAAATCGAACAGCGCCAGAGCGCACCAGCCGACTCCAACCAGACCTTCAACAAGCGGGTTTTTGTGGTAGGAGAGCCTGGCCCGATGGCCTTAGCGCAAACCTGGGAGCGGCTTCCTGAAGGCAAGATAGCCTTCTTCTCGGCGGATTTTGCCGGCAACGGCGAGCCGGTCAAGGACGCGCCTTACTCCGCAACCGCGGTGACGGAGAGCACGCAGACGCTGGCGGACGGCAACCGCATCGTGAACAAGAGCTCAGTGTTCGTGGCCCGTGACAGCCAGGGCCGCACGCGTCGCGAGCAGACGATTGACCACCTGGGTCCGCTGAGCATGGAAGGCTCCAAGGTGGTGTTCATCAGCGATCCTGCGGCGCACACAGACTACATCCTCAATCCGGATGAACAGCGGGCGCGCATCGTGAAGCGGGACAACATGAAGGTCTTCACGCTTGATGGCGCTGGCAATGACAAAGCGGAGTCCGGAATCAAGGTAAAACTGCGGAGCGCCCTGGAGCAAGGCCTCAAGAAAGAACAGTGGGTGGAAAGCTCCAAGCAAGTGAAGCGTGAACAACTGGGCACGCAAGTGATGGACGGAGTGACCGTGGAGGGCACGCGCGAAACCGTGACCATCGCTGCCGGTCAAATTGGCAATGATCGCCCGATTGAGATCGTTTCAGAAAACTGGTACTCGCAAGACCTGCACGCGCTGGTGTTGCACAAGCACAGCGACCCGCGTTTCGGCGACACCGTGTTTCATCTTACCGACATCAAGCGGGGTGAACCGGATGCCAGCCTGTTCCAGGTGCCAGCCGGCTTCAAATCCACAACCGTCAACGAACCGACTGTGGAACTGCACCGTCGCGAGGCTCCAAAGGAATAGCCTCTTGCGTCCTTTGGTTGATGAGAGGCCGGGCCTTCTGGTCCGGCCTTGTTGTTTTCGGAGGACTGCGGTTTCAGGCTGAGTCGGAGGGCGCGCTTACCGCCGGTTGTCCGTCTGCGGTTCGGGATGGATCAGCACTTTGAACAGCTCCGGCGCCACTTGCTTGAAACGGATCTCCAGCGCGGTGGAAACGTCATGCACGCGGGAGAGCGGCAGGTCGTCGGCCATGGTGCAGTGGCAGGACATGTAGACGCGGTCGCGCACGCGCTTGATTTCCACTTCGTGCATGTCCACGACTTCAGGGAATTCTCTTACCACGGGCCGCAGCTTGTTCTCCAGCCGGGCGTCTGATTTGGGCTGGTCACCGGACTCGATGGTGGCCGGCTCGCTCTCAATGTGGGTAAGAATGGTGGAGATCTCCGGGATCTCGCCGCGGATCTCGGCTTCCAGCAGGGTCACGACGTCGTGCGCGCTCTTGAGGCTCAGGGACTCGTCAAGTTCCAGATGCTGTTCCACATGCAGCCGACCGCCCAGGTCTTGCACGCTGACGTCATGCACGTTGAAGTTGTTGCGCGCAGCCACGGCGCGGATACGGTCAAAGAGGTTTTCCTTTCCGGTCTCGCGCGGGACAGAGTGAATCACCACGTCGCAATCAGGAAGGAAGCTGTGGACGGCGTCCGAAATTTCTCTGACGGCTTGTCCGGAACGCTGGAAGGTCACGTTGCGGGCCAGGCCGACGGTGAGATCGGCAAAGTAGCGATTGCCGCCGCGGCGAATACGCACGCGCTCCACTTCAATCACGCCGTTGACCTTGAGCGCGGCGTCAATGATCTTGTTGCGGTAGCCGGCAGGCGCGGCGTCGAGCAAAGCGTCAATGGTCCGGCGGGCCAGGCGCCAGCTCACCTGCACGATTACCCCGGAGACGATCAGGGCGGCAATGGAATCGGCCTGCGCCAGCCAGCCCACGTGCCAGTAGCGTCCCGCCCACACCAGCCCCAGACCCACGGCGACCACGGCACTGGAAAACATGTCCGTATGGAAATGCAAGGCGTCGGCTTCCAGCGCCTGGCTGTCATATTTGTGGGCGATGTCATGCAGCTTGTGGGAACGCCAGTTGTCCACAATGATGGACGCTCCCAGGACTACGAAGGCGGTGACGCTGGGCTCAATGTGGGCGGCGTGGTGTCCGTTGAGGCGTTCAATGGCCTCCCAGATAATCCACAGGCAGGTCACCAGAAGCAGGCCGGTTTCCAGGAAGGCCGAAAAGTTCTCCACTTTGCCGTGGCCGTACTGGTGGTCGGCGTCGGCGGGCTTGTCAGAGACGCGCACGGAAAGCAGCGTGATGAAAGCAGCCACCAGGTCCAGCCCGGAGTGGGCCGCTTCTGACAGAATTCCCAAGCTGCCCGTGGTGAAGCCCAACACCACTTTGAGCACGGTGATGCCCAGCGCCGCCAACACGGAGTTCAGGGCCACGGTGCGCTTCTCTTCGCGCATGTGGTCCAGGACCAGATTCGGCTCTGGAGCGGTTACCGGCTTTTCTGTTTCTGCAACGGGCACGGCCTCCATTGTCTCAATATCCTTCATGACTTGCCACAAAAACCCGTATGTTAGGATTAAGTTCTTCCGCACTTCCTATCGCCCAAAAGGGGATGCACCAATGGTTCGAATCCTGTTGATTTGCCTGTTTGCGGCCGCCACGGGCCTGGTCCAGACCAGTCTTGCCCAAAGCAAAGGCACTGGGGCCAAAGCGGCTTCCAGCCCGGTGAGCCCGCAAAAGCCGGCCGCCCCTGCGCCGAAAGCTCCGGAAGCCGGCCCGCAAACCGCTCCCGCGCCGAATGAGCCCGTGATAACCATTCATGGGCTTTGCCAGGACGCCTCTGGGCCGAAAGAAGCCTGCACCATGACGGTCACCAAAGAACAGTTTGACAAGCTGGTGCAAGCGCTGAACCAGAACAATCAGGCCATTGACCCAGCCATGCGGCGCAACCTGGGCCAGGCCTACGTGGATTTGCTGGTGCGCGCCGACGCGGGTGAGAAGGCGGGTATCGAAAAGACGGAAACGTATCGCGAAGTAATGCAGTTGATGCGTTTGCGCACGCTGAGCGACCTCTATCAACGCTCCCTGGAACAGCAATTTGGCAATCCTCCGCCGGAGGAAGTAGCGGCCTACTACGAGGCCCATCGCGCCGACTACGAGCAACTGAAACTCCAGCGCGTTTACATCCCCAAGATTGATCCTTCAGGCAAGCTGACTTCCCTGGAGCAGCAAGCGGCGTTTGCACAAAAGGCCGAGGAGGTGGCCGCGGAGGCGGAGGCCCGCATCGCCAAAGGCGACGCTCCCGAGCAGGTGCAGAAAGACAGTTACAGCGCGCTGGGAATTTCCTCGGCGCCGCCCAGCACGGGCATGGGCGCCTCCCGCCGTGGCGCGCTGCCGGCCGCCGACGAGCAACATCTACTTGCCTTGAAGGATGGTGGCGCATACAAAGCCCAGCAGGCCAACACTTTCTTGATCTACCGATTGGACGGCCGGCAAACCATACCGCTGGAAAGCGTAAAAGGTGAAATAGCACGCACGATCTTTCGCGGCAAATTGGACGCCAAGATGAAGGAGATCAATTCTTCCGTCCACGCCGACTTTAATGAAGCATATTTCGGACCGCCATCAACTGGCGTAGCGCCATTGAATCCACCGGTAAAACCGTAACACGCGGGCCGCCCATGGTCGGACGCAACGGGTGGCGTTGTCAGATAGCGCGCACGTGGTGGATCAGGTCCGGAATCGCGCTGGAAGCATCAAAGCTTTTCTGCCCAGCCAATACTACGGAGGAAACCCGCGAAAACGAACGGCACGCATCCAGAAAATGCAGCCCGCACAGCGACACGGTCCGCTCGGCGTCAGGCGATTGCACAACCAGAACACGATAAGCCACGCGCTCGCAGTTTCCGTGCTGGCAATGAGAGCTGGCGTTTTTCGGGGCCGTCCACGGCTTGTGGTAGCTTTTCACTTCTTCGTCGTCTTGCAACGTGAACACGGGGTCGATCCTTTCTTTTGGGGGACAATCCCCACAACTTTCATGCTCCTCATTAAACCCCGCGTCTCAATCCTGCGCAGTGACCTTAATCACACCTGCATGATGACAAAGCCGATGCGGACCTCCCCAAGGCCTCCCCCCATGCCTGGTATGGCCTTGTGGTACGATGACTTGCTTCCCTGTCGCACTTATCATCTCTACATGGCTTCCAAGACGACAGTCCTCATCACCGGCGTCTCAGGCAATCTGGGACTGCGTCTGCTCAAGCAGCTTCCCGACTTCCAGGTCATCGGCGTTGACGTGCGGGAACCGGAAGCGCCCAACGCTCTGTTCCGCTTTGAGAAAGTTGACTTCGCGGAAGAGCGCTCGTGCGACCAGCTTCTGGACCTGATGCGCGCCTACCGTCCGGAAGCCGTGGTGCACCTGGCGTTCGTCGTTGACCCGCTGCGCACCGGCATCACCAATCGCAAACATATGTGGAACGTGAACGTGGCCGGCACCAGCCGCGTCACTGAAGCCATTGCCGAACACAACCGCATGGTCGGCGGGATTGATAAGTTCATCTTTCCCAGCAGCAGCCTGGTGTACGGCCCCGATCTGGCCAAGCCGGTGACGGAAGACGCGCCGCTCGCCGCCCAGAGCCTGCCTTACGCGCTGCACCAGCAAGAAGCCGACCAGACCGTCCAGGCGCGGGCCAAAGGCATGCGCAAATGCAAAACGTACATTCTGCGCCCGGCCGTGTATGCCGGCGCCACGGTGCAGAACTACCAGCTCGGCGTGCTGCGCGGCGTCCCCGGAGGCAAAGGCCGGCTGGGGGAACGCATGCGCCGGCGCGGCGTCCGCCTGCCGTTGCTGCTGCCTTCGCGCGGCAACTACCTGGAGCACAAATTCCAGTTCGTCCACGTGGACGACGTGGCCCGCCTCATCGCGCACATTCTCCATCGCAAAGAAGCTGACCCGCGGCTGACCACGCTCAACGTGGCCGGGCGCGGCGACCCGCTTTCCCTGCGCCGGTGCATCGAGATCGCCAAGATTGAGGTGAAACGCGTCCCCACCAAAGCGCTCTGCCGCCAGACGGTGCGCTTCCTGTGGAACCTGGGCGTGTCCGACATTCCTCCCGAGGCCGTGCCCTACATGCTGGGCTCCAGCGCCATGGACACGGCCAAGATGCGCGTCTTCCTGGGCGAACATTACCGCCAAGTGATCACATACACTTGCGAAGAAGCCTTGCAGGAAAGCTTTAAGCCGGTGAAGGTGGAGGCGGGGGAGAAGGTGAAGGTGTAAGCTTTCACGATTGTGGAGCGCAGGCGCCCTCGCCTGCGCAGCAAGAACCGTGTGGCACAGGCACTCTTGCCTGTGCTCGATGGTCGGCGTTTCTTCCTTTGCGACCTCTATCGCAAGAATCCGTCACTCGACATTCATTGCGCGCAAATCGCGACTGCGGTGGTTTGCCGGCCCGCCGTCCCAGTGTTGTGGACCATCACGTCCCAGCCGTGATCAATCAAGTTCCCATGCCCGTCGCTGGGGTCTGAGCTGAAAACCTTCATGTCGTCAGGGGTTTCAATACTGAAACCTCCGCCCAGCACCTTTTTCCCGGCCGGGCATTCCACATGGACGCTTTGGGTTGCGCCGCCGGGCACCACCACCCGGTTCATCACGGTCTGGTAGCCCGAGATCGCACAGCCGCTGAGCAAACCGGCCACGGCGAGAGAGAAAACAACGATTGCAAGACGACCCCAGGCGAATGACTTCAAATTGAACATACGCATACCTCCGTGGAGGTAGTGACAGAATCGGCACGGACGTTGCAAGGTTCCTGCGACGGATTGTTGGCTATTCTTAAATCCGACATCTTTTCCGCGCTTACTTACGGCACGACTTCGCAGGCCGTCGTTCGCGTTGCTCGCTCCTGGCCTGACCGCTCAAGTCGTGCCCTGACACTTGTGTGGATGGGGATTGCTGCCTGGTTTCCATCAGGACTACGCAATTTGAGACTGCACAACACCCCTCTGGACTGTCTATCCTGAGCGGAGCGCCGGTGGAACGCATCCGTCAAGTAAACTGATGGGCGCGGAGTCGAAGGACCCCGAGAGTGCTTACGTCATGAATGCTGCGCCGAGGCGTTTTCACGGGAGAGCTGGGGAAAATTCCCTGAAGCTGCATGGCAGGTGATAGATCCTCGGGGCCTTTCGACTCGCCCTCGGTCGCCCAGCTCCCTCGTGCAGCGCTCAAGATGACAGTCCGTAGGGGCTTGGCGTCCGCCGGTCTTCTCGATTTGCGCGCGAGTCTTCAAGGTTGGATGTACAGCCCGGCGAATTCGTGCCCGGCGATGGACCTCAGGACACTTGACAGGCGTGCGCAGTGATGTACAACTTCGCGATTGATTCGCTGTTGAAGAACTGCTAGGATTTGGCTGCGCCTCAGGGTGTGAAGTGACACAGATCATTGAAAACAAAGCAAATAGCGCAAAGACAAGTACTTGGTACTTAGTAGTTGGTACTTGGCAAAGGCTTGTGACCTCTTAGCCGATCGATTGGGATCTGATTGGGATCAACCGCAGCTAAGTCCTTTGTTTATTGGGACCATTGGGATGAATGGGGAGGGTAGGGGGGTATCCCAATCAGATCTGGTGATCGGGTCACCGGGTGATCGGAAGACGCAGCCGAGGGCGGCTGCGGTCCACAATTCGCGTGGGGTATCGCCGGGGATGACTTGAGCTAAGTCTATATTTTCCGGGGATGAAGGGGATGGGGCGGGGGCCTCACACCGGCCTGCTCTGCACGTGCGTGAACCTTTCTTTCAACTTCAGGAAGGGAGTTTCCAACCACCGGTACGACGCGGCGGCCAGGGCTAGGGTTACGACGAATCCCATCGCCCCCTGCGTCATCACACCTAATAAGGAAGCCGGATGCGTGACGCGCTGCGCCAGGAACAGTCCCAGGACGTGGACCACGTACAACCCGTAAGAGATCTTTCCCAGGTAGATCAAGGCGGGGTTCCGCAACCACGATGATCGAGGCCCTGCGGCCGGTGTTGAAAGAGTGGCCGTGGCGGAAGGCGCACCGACAAACGCCATCAGAATCGCCGCGCTCGCCAGCGCGATCAGCGGATGGGTCACCGCCAGGCGCCAGGTTTCCGGGCTCTCCGGGTTGGTCCATCCGTTGAACGCCGCACAGCCGACCAGAGTCGCGATGCCGGCAAAGGCCAAAGTCAAACGGCTAACCACAAAGGGCACGAAGGAACACAAAGGGAGGCGGAAGAATCGCCGCCATCGCCGTAATCGCAACGTGATCGCCGTGATCGGAAAAGCGTTAACAGCAGAGGATGCAGAGGAAGACGGAGTGAATTTGCCCCTTTGTGTTCCTTCGTGTCCTTTGTGGTTCAAGGTTTTCCCATCACGTTGTGTTCGCAACGATTCCGGCGCAATTTCAACCTCCCTTCGTGCTCCTTCGTGTCCTTTGTGGTTGAGGGTTTCGCTGCTGCCAACCAGAGCCAGCAAGATCCCCAGCGCGATGGGATCAAGCCGGGTAAACGTGTTGTACTCCATGGCCTGCAGCGACGCCCCGGACATCGCCAGCCACACCCGCACCGCGTTGGCGACCAGCAGCACGGCCACGGCGATCCACGCCATCCCGGCAACGCTGGCCCGGCGGACGGCCAGCGGCCAGGTCAGGTAGAACTGCTCTTCAATTGAGACCGTCCACAGCGGAATGGTGATGCCCGAAGGCAGTCCGTGAAAGACGTAAACCCAGTTCCCGGCCATCAGGGTGTAGCCGGCGACGTACTGCCAGCCCAGATGTTGTTGCGGCGAGAACAGTGAAACGAGCACGGCCAAAGCCACAAAGCTCAGGTAGAGCGGCCATATGCGGAGGATTCGCCGGACGTAAAAGCCGCGGACATCTAATCTTCCGGAACCGCTTGCGTATTCCGTGCGCGCAGGGACTGAGGCGCCAGAGTCAGCTGTGTCGGCTGGACTCGCAGCGCTGCCCGTACTGGCGACGCCGACCGCGATGGGGGCCTCGCGTTCGCGCAGCAGCAAGCCGGTGATCAGGTACGCGCTCAGGGCAAAGAAGACGTCCACGCCGTACGCGCCGGAGACGAGAACGGAAATCGTGCCGCGGGCCAGCCAGTCAGGAAACCCGCTGGCGGCGTAGAAACTCTGGTAGTGAGGAAACGCATGGAAGATGAAGACGCCAAAGAAAGCAAAGAAGCGCAGGACGTCAAGCTCAGGACGGTAGAATCGCCCAGGCTTGGATTCCGCCGAAGCAGCAGTCGCGCCAGACTCCGCAACGATGTCCGAAGTGACGATTTCTGAAGCAACGCCGTCTGCAGCCGTGTTGGGCTTGGCAACGGACCGCTCCGGCGACGCTGACGATTCGGGCGACGCTGACAATTCGGCTGGTTCCGGAGTGGGAGTAGGCATGGTGGAGAGCTACTAGCGGCTAGCTGCTAGTCGCTAGCTGCTATTTATCCTCTTTCCACTTCTTATATCCGCCGGCGAGCGACGACACGTTCTTAAAGCCCATACGCTGCAGATTGCTGGCCGCCAGCGCGGAGCGGCCTCCGCCGCCGCAGTAGCAGACGATCTTGGCGTTTTTGTCGGTAGTGACGGTATCAATCTTGTACTCCAGGACGCCCCGCGGCAGCGGCACCGCGCCGGCGATGGCGCCTTGCGCCACTTCGTCGGGCTCGCGCACGTCGAGCAGAATGAACTCTTCGCCGGACTGCTGGATGTTCTTGAGCTCGGCAGGATCAATTTCCTTGATTTCTTTCTTGGCTTGGGCGACCAGGTCGCTGTATTCGGGCATCGGCATGGAGACCTCGATGGAAGAAGGAAGGATTTTAAATGAGGGAAGAGCTATTGGCTATTGGCTATTGGCTTTTGGCGAAACCGGGACCGCCGTAGTCTGCGGGCCTCTGGCGAAAAGCAAAACGGTTCTTGGCTGCTAGTTCTTCGCGAAACCCGCGACTTAAATTGCCAAAAGCCAAGAGCGAATGGCCCACTTTCATCGCTAACGCACCGCTGGTCGCAAAAAACACTTTGCGGGCACGGCGCCTGCTTGTTATAAAAGCATCCATTATGGACGTTCTTCTTTCCCGCGAACAGATCGCCGACGCCGTTGCCCGGATGGGGCAGCAGATCACCAAGGATTTTGCCGGCCAATCGGTAGTGCTGATCGGAGTGTTGAAGGGCGCGTGCCTGTTTCTCGCCGACCTGGCGCGGCAGATCCAGCTCAACGCGACGTTTGACTTCATCGCCGTGCGCAGTTACGGGACAGAGAAGAAGAGCGCGGGCGAGGTCCAGTTGATCAAGGACGTGACCGCTCCGTTGCGCGACCTGAACATCATTTTGGTGGAGGACATCCTGGATACCGGCTTGACGCTCACGTTTCTCAAGAAGCATCTGCTGTCGCACCAGCCGCGCTCGCTGAAGATTGCCGCGCTACTGGACAAGCCTTCGCGCCGCAAGGCGAATATCCAGGCTGACTACGTTGGCTTTCAGATTCCGGACAAGTTTGTCGTCGGCTACGGGCTCGATCACGCAGAGCGCTTTCGTAACCTGCCGGATATTTGCGTCCTTGCGGAAGGCGAGTAGCGGGAATTACAATTGGGGTCTCGAATGTCTCAAGTCCTTTCAGATGCGCAGATTCACGTGCGCGGATGGCAGGCGCTGGCCGCCAGCATTGACCACACCATTCTTAAGCCGGAGACTACGCGCAACCAGATCGTCCACCTGTGCCAGGAGGCGGCGTTCTTCAACTTTGCCGCGGTCTGTGTCAGTCCGTGGTGGATCAGTGTTGCTGCTTCCCTGCTGAACGGCACTCCGGTGAAAGTCGCTACCACGATCGGCTTTCCGCACGGCGTGGGGCGACCGCCAGGCTGTGCAGAACGATATTGCTGCGGTGGTGGAAGTCGGTCACGCCGGCGGCGCGATTGTGAAAGTAATTCTGGAAACTCCTCTGCTCACGCTGGAAGAAAAAATCCTTTGCTGCGAGTTGAGCCTGGCCGCCAAAGCTGACTTCGTCAAGACGGCCACGGGTTTTCTCGGGGGCGCCACGGTGGAAGATGTCTCGCTGATGCGGGGCGTTGTCGGCGACCGTGCCGGCGTGAAAGCTTCCGGCGGCGTCCGCACCGCCACCACTGCCCTGGCGATGATTGAAGCCGGCGCCAATCGCATCGGCACCAGCTCCGGCGTGGCCATCGTACACGAACTCGGCGCACCGGAATTTCAGACACGTTAAGACTTCCGGCGTCGCGCTGTTTTCGTCCCCTTACTCCTTGTCCTGCTGGCCGCACCATTTTGGCAAGGCAACTCCGTTGCGCGCTCTTGCTTCTCACTTTCATCTGGCCGACCAATGTCTTAGGAGGTAAGGATTCAAAATGCGTAAGTTCATTTTAGGATTTGCGTTCCTGGCATGCAGCTTGTCGGGATGGGCGCAGCGCGGGCGCAGTGACGCTCCCGCCGGTGAAGTTTATCTAGGCTACTCGTTCCTGAACGGCGACACGCTTTCCAAAGCCAGCGGATTTGAAGCCGCGCTAACCGGCAACGTGAATGATTGGCTGGGCTTGAAGGCCGACCTCAGCGGCAATTACAAGTCCATTGCCGGGCTGCACGCCCGCGAGTACAACATGCTCTTTGGTCCGCAACTGAACCGCCGGATGGACCGTGTGAACCTGTTTGCCCACGGCCTGTTTGGCGTGGCGCATATTTCCAGCGATTTCGCGCCTTCAGACACTGCGGCTGCCTGGGTGCTCGGTGGTGGCGCGGACTACAAGCTGACCGACCGCTTCTCCTGGCGCATCGCGCAACTGGACTACCACGGCGCACACGTTTTCAGTAACACGCAGACAGATTTCCGTTTCTCCACCGGACCCATTCTCCGCTTCTAACTGCCTTTTTAGAACCAAACGCCGCCGGAGACGTTCTTCGGCGGCGAATTCTTTTCGTAACTGTTCCTTCACCAATCGCACAGCGGCAAGCTGCTATCATTAAACGTGGAATCCATGGTCACATCTCCTTCACCGCAGCGCGTGGACGTTGAGTCTCTTCTCATCGAAGTGGCTGACGTGCTCAATACCACGCTGGATCTGGACACGCTCTTGCAGCGCGTCGCCGAGGTGGTGAAGCGCGTCATCGACTATGAAATCTTCTCCATCCTGTTGCTCAATGAGCGCCGCCAGGAACTGTATTTCCGTTTCCAGATCGGGCACCTGCCGGAAGTCGCCGAGCGGATACGGGTGAAAGTGGGCGAAGGAGTCACCGGCCGTGCCGTGGAGCAAAGGCGCGCCATCCTGGTAGACGACGTCAGCAAAGAGACCAACTACATTGAAGCCGTCCCGCGCGTGCGTTCTGAACTCGCGGTGCCATTGATCACCAAGAATAAGGTCATCGGCGTGATTGATCTGGAAGCCCGCGAACGCGGCTACTTCAAGGAAGAACATTCGCGCCTGCTTACGCTGATCGCGTCGCGTATCGCCATCAGCCTGGAGAACGCGCGGCTTTACACGCGCATCGTTCGCCAGGCCGGCACGCTGGCGTTGCTCAACGACATCAGCCGCGACTTGACCTCCATCCTCAACCTGGACCAGTTGCTCAAGCGCGTCGGCGACCTGCTGATCAAGGTGATTGATTATCAGATGTTCTCCATCCTGCTGCTCGATGAAAGCCGGCAGAAACTGGTCCACCGTTTTTCCGTGCGCTTTAAAGAGAACATTCACCTCAAGCATGACATCCCGTTGTCGCAAGGCCTGGTAGGCGCCGCGGCGGAAATGAAGAAGCCGGTGCTGGCGCCGGACGTGAACAAAGACCCGCGCTACATCAAAGTAAATCCGGAAACGCGCTCCGAGCTTTGCGTGCCGCTGGTGTACAAAGACAAGGTCATCGGCGTGCTGGACCTGGAACACACCCGCCGCAACTACTTCACTGACGATCACGTGCGCACCATGGTGACGCTGGCCGCGCAAATTGCCATCGCCGTGGAAAACGCCACGCTCTATGAACGGCTGGCGCGCGAAGAGCAGCGCCTGGAGCGCGATCTGGCCATGGCGCGTGAAGTCCAGCACCACCTGCTGCCGCCGGCGTGCCCCACTCTGCAGTCGGCGGAAGTGGCTTCCCGTTTCAATCCCGCCCATGCCATTGGCGGGGACATGTATGACTTCCTGGACTACAAGCCGCCGCGCGCCTGCGTCATCGTAAGCGACGTGAGCGGCAAAGGCGCGCCCGCTGCGTTGTACGCCGCGCTGGTCAGCGGCATCATCCGCAGCCTGGCGCCCAGCGAGCCTTCGCCCGCGCAGATGCTCAGCTCGGTGAACCGCGCGCTCAACCAGCGCCGTCTTGACGCAAACTACGTGGTCCTCTGCTGCGCCCTTTGGGACGACGAACGCCGCATCATGCGCGTGGCCAACTCCGGCTTGCCTCGCCCCATCTACTGCCGCAACGGGCACTCGCACATGATTGAAGCCGCCGGACTCCCGCTGGGCATGTTCCCTGACGCCGCGTACGACGAGGTCACCATCCACGCCGCGCCGGGCGACATCTTCGTCTTCTTCAGTGACGGCATTGTGGACGCCAGCAATACAAAGGACGAGCAGTTTGGCCGCGTCCGCCTGGAGCATGTCATAGACAAGCTGTCGAATAGCGACGCCAGCGCCCAGGAAATTGTGGACGCCATCTTCCAGGCCGCTGACGCCTTCGCCGCCGGCGCACCCGTCTTCGACGATCAGACGTTGGTGGTGGTGAAGGTGAAGTAAAGCGGTACTTAGTAATTGGTACTTGGTAGTTGGCTTTGACTCTTGGCGACTGATCACGCTCGCTTACCGGACGATGGTTAGAATGCTCTCTTTTCGGCAGTCATCCTCATTCCTGAGAATGCCGGCCAAATACCAACGGCCAAGTACTAAATACCAAGTACTAAATACTGGTTTGTTACAATCCCCATCTCATGTTTACGCGGCCACCGGGTTTTTGGTACAAAAAAGCCGATCTGCATTGCGAACGTGTTCCGCTGAGCGCGTTGGCGGAAAAATACGGGACGCCGCTCTACGTCTACTCCGCCACTGCTATCCGCGAGCGCTACACTACGCTGGACCGCGCCTTTCGCGACGTGCCGCACACTCTTTGCTATTCGGTCAAAGCCAATTCCAATCTGAGTATTCTTCGGCTGCTGGCCGGAATGGGCGCCGGGTTTGACATTGTTTCCGGCGGCGAGCTTGAGCGCGTGCGACTGGCGCGCAAAGCGGCGCCCAAGAAGATCGTGTTCTCCGGCGTGGGCAAGACTGCGGACGAAATGAAGCAAGCTCTGCGCGCGGGGATCCTGCTGTTCAACGTCGAAAGTGAAGGCGAGTTGGAGTTGCTGGCTGCTTGTGCCGCCCGGCTGCGCAAAACTGCCGACGTAGCATTTCGCGTGAATCCTGACGTGCCGGCGGAGACGCATCCTTACATATCCACCGGGCTGCGCGAACACAAGTTCGGCGTGCCTATCGGCGCGGCGCGGGAGCTTTACCGGCAAGCGTCGGCACACAAGTATCTGCGCGTCGCCGGCGTGAGCCTGCATATCGGATCGCAGATCACCGATGTCTCACCCTTTCGATTGGCAGTGGAACGGGCGGTAGAGCTGATCGAGCAACTTACGGCGGACGGCCATTCCATCCAGTTTCTGGACGCCGGAGGCGGCCTGGGCATCTCTTACCAGAGCTCGCAGCCGCAAGACTTTGCTGATCACGCCCGCAGTTACGCTGAAGCCATCATCGCGCCGCTCAAAAAGCTGGGAAAATCCGCTCCCCATCTGCTGCTGGAGCCAGGCCGATCCATCATTGGGCCAGCGGGCGTGCTGGTCACGCGCGTCCTTTATCAGAAGCAAAACGGCAGCAAGCGCTTCACCATTGTGGACGCGGCCATGAATGACCTGATTCGGCCTTCGCTATACGGGGCGAAGCATGAAATTGTCCCCGTCAGCTTGAAGCAGCCGGAACCGGAGTTGGTCCGCACTGACGTTGCCGGGCCTATCTGCGAGACCGGCGACTTCCTCGCCCGCGACGCTGACCTGCCCGTCGCCAGTCCCGGCGACTATCTTTGCGTTCTGGACGCAGGCGCGTACGGCATGTCGCTGGCCTCCAATTACAATACTCGCGTGCGTGCCGCTGAGGTGCTGGTGGAAGGCGCGCGCGCGCGGCTCGTCCGTCGCCGCGAAAACCTGAAAGACATTCTGCGTCCGGAGACCGCCTGCTTATGACCGACCTGAAGACCCTGGCTTACGAGCTGCTGCATGAGAGCCAGCAATCGCTGCAGCATCAAGGCCATCTCAACCCGGCCGCGGTGGTCATCACGCCCGGTGAAAACCTGATCTTTGACCTGGAATTCCAGGATGAAGACGAGCGCGAAGAGATTTATTCCGAGATGATGGACGTGGCCAAAGAAAAGAACGCCGCCGCCATCCTGACCATCAATGACGTGTACGTGGATGAGACCTCGTCGGCTGTAAAGCTGGAAGGCGAAGGCTGGGGCGCGCTGGCGGAGAAGTCCAATGAAGCCATCGTGATCACCGTCTCCGGCAGCGGATTTGAGACTTGGAGCCTGATCTGCCCTTACCTGCGCAAAGACGAGACGATTGCATTTCAGCCTTCACGGGAGATGATCACACCCGGCGGAGAAGTTGATCTGTTGGGCGATTGGACAGGCAAGACCGGCGCAGCTTGACCACGCATTTCGGGGCCGTTACTCAGGCGGGTTTTGGCCTATCAACTTCCACAGGCTCTGCTTGGCCTCTTCGCCCGTCAGTTGGAATTCGATTCCCATTTCCCCCGAGTCCTTGGACCAGGCAACTTCGCCATCGCCGCGAATGATCTGCTGCGTGGGAAGTTCCAGCACAAATTGGACGTAAGCCCCCGGCGCCAGACTGCCGGTGCTGCGGACGGCCATTCCATTCCTGCTGATGTTGGCCGTAATCGCCCGTTGCGCCTGTTCCTGGATCTTGAGCACCACGGGCAGGCTCACCGGATACCGCAGATATCGGTCCCGCTCGGCAGCGATCAAGGGCAGCGCCGCGTCCAGGGTATCTTTCACCTGATAGGCGGCCAACGGCTCGCACAAGACGAAATTGGCCAGGTGACGCAGGATGGGATTGGCTTCGTCTCCAGGCTCAGCGCAAGCGATCACAATGGAATTGCGGTTGGACCCGCTCCGGCGAACGCCGTAGAGCAGTTCCAGCGCGCCACGGAGCGTCATGTCCACAAACAGGCCATCCAGTTTGCGGCGCGTCAACAATCGCCGGGCGGCGTCCGCCGTGGACACGGCTTCCACATTACCGCCAAAGGCCTGGATGGCCGCCGTGATCGTTTTGTAGAGCCCGGCATCTCCGCCAATGAGCAGAAACTGCCAAGCTGAGGGGCTGGTTTGGGCGCGCATCTGTGCTTCTTTCCTTGCTGACGAAGCGTTGTTTGGGGGAAGTGGAGATATTGTAGGCCGATAAGGCGCTTACCTGAGATGTTACCTAGGTGCATGTACAACCGTTGCTCGGACTTCAACCACGTTTGGCATCCAGGAAAAGCCGCAGAGAGGACCAGGCGCGCTAGCTCTGGGCGCCGCAACCAGTTTTGTTTGCAATCATAAAGACCGCATGAATACTGCTTTTGCCCAATATTTACACATTCTTAAATTTCGCTAAAACTGCATTCTCATCGCGTGGCTACTACACTTCTGTAACCCTTGCACATTTTCTTGGCAGGCCCTTGTGGACGGTCCGCATCCTATTGATTTCAGGCAAATTATAGTCGCGCAAAATCCATTGACTTACTTCTAGGGAAGCGTAAATTCACACTCGTTCTTTGACATCTCAGCGTTTTCCCAGTTGGCGGCGAGTCCGGGAACCAAGCAAGGTCACTATGACACAAGCGAAAGCTTGCAAGTTATGGAAGGCCGGTGAGGTTCTATTCAGCAAACTGCTGGTTGAGGAGAACAGGAGATGCTCGAAGGCCAAAATAGAAGCCCCGAGGTGTTGACCGATTTACCCGGTTGGTGGTGAGCCCGGAGCCCAAGCTTCAGCGCAAGCTGATTAAAGATCGCACTTTGTGAGTTTCGCAAGAAACAGGCAGAGAACGCAGGTCGGCAAGGGTCTATAGCGATCCGCTGGTTGAGGTGAATGGGTCAACAACAAAACTCGGGGCTTCTTAATTTTTGCGCTTCCCTTCTTCTTGGTCCCGCAAACTCACTTCTTGGCTCAAAATAGTCCGCGATTGAATTCGCTTGAATCTTTCGTCAGTTCAACAAAAGGATCGTCATGCGCCATGCGACTAGTGCCGTAGTGGGTCTCGCCTGTTTCCTGGCCGCAAGTTTCCTCTGGCCGGCGCAGAACCCGCCGGTAACCGACGCCGGCGCCGTGGTTCTTGCCGTCACCGTAACCGACTCCAAAGACAAGCCTGTTGTCGATCTAAAGGCGGAGGATTTCACCGTCCGCGAAGACGGCCAGCCGCAGAAGATCATCTCCGTGCGTCGCGAAGACTTCCCAGTGTCCATGGGTATCCTGGTGGACAATTCCGGGTCCATGCGGCAGAAGCGACTGCCGGTGATGAACGGCCTGTTGCGCCTGGTGGAAGCCGGCAATCCCCAGGACGAAATTTTCGTCGTGAATTTCAATGACGAACCTTTCCTCGACGTGGACTTCACCTCGGACATCACGCAGGTTCGCCAAGCGCTGGCCCGCGTGGACGCCCGCGGCGGCACAGCGCTCTTCGACACAATCATCGCTTCAGCTGATCACCTGGCGAAGGCGAAATATCAAAAACGGGTTTTGGTGGTGGTAACCGACGGCGCAGACAATGAAAGCCGTCAGTCTTTGCAGCAGGCGATCGCTGATTTGCAGAATGTGAATGGCCCGGCCGTTTACACCGTTGGAATCATCTTTGATGATCCCAACGCCCGGCGCGCACAAAGAGACCTGGATTTGCTCGCAGCCCAGACCGGGGGTAGCGCCTATTTCATCAAGAACACCAAAGACCTGGACAGGGTGGCGCAGAAGATAGCGCAGGAAATTCGCAGCCAGTACCGCGTCAGCTATGCGTCCACCACGCCGCAGAGCCAGGGCGGATTCCGCAAGATCAATGTCATTGTGGGCCGCAAGGGCCTGACGATCCGCTCCAAGGCCGGCTACGTTGCTGGTCTCCAAAGTGAAGGTAAAGACCGGTAAGAAGTTATTGCGTAGCAATGATCACGTGTGCTTGCATCTTCCCGTCAATTGGGCCGGGGCCAAAGCGCGTCCGGACAACGGCAGCCGCGGATTCCGTAGCTTCGGCTAGGCTGGCGCCACGCGCCTCGATTTCATTGCGCAACGGAGTCCCCTGGCAGAATCCAATTGCCGGATCGTAGCATGAAGGCGCCCGGCTCCTGAGCTGTACCGTATCCAGCGCTACCTTTGAGAACCCGGCCGCTCGCAGCTCCTCCCGAATCCGGTCCGTGTCGTAGTAGCCGTGCGGCGTGCGTGTCGCGAATTGCGGGGGGTCATTGGGAAAGATCGCTGCCACGCCTTCCGCCACCGCTTGCGTGATTTCATTCTCTTCGATGCGGTCCCAAACATTGAAGGCCAGCCGGCCGCCAGGGTTCAGTACTCTGAGCGCTTCCGCGTAGCCGGCCACTTTGTCCGGAAAGAACATCGCGCCGAACTGGCAAGCCACCACGTCAAAACTGCCGCCGGCGAACGGCAGTTTAAGCGCGTCGGCTTGCCGCCATGTGGCCCGCGCAGCGTCCGGCTGTGCCGCGGCAAAATCGAGCATGGGCTGGTTCAAATCGGTGGCGACGATGGCGACCGCATGGGGAAGTAACCGACCAAGGGCGCGGGTCAGCACGCCCGTGCCGGCCGCGATCTCCAGAACGTTTCCAGATTTTAGGTCCGACAGACGTGCAGCAAGGTCGGCCGCATAAGGCTCAAAGATCAACGGCCGCAAGTAGCGATCGTAGATGGCGGGTATTGAGCCGGAAAATACTCTGTCAGTCTCTGCCATAGATCTTATTCCTTCGTCGGCAGATTACCTTTCGCCCCATTTGAGTTTGGTTCGCAGCACGTTGAAGAATGACCGTTCGGGGAATTTGAAGAGCTTCACGGTAAATTCTGATTTGCTGCAGCGAATCACGTCGCCTTCTTCCAGCGGTATGCCCTGTTGTCCGTCCACGGTGAGAAATGCGTGTTCGCGCGTGACCGCCACCGTGACTTCAATCACCGCTGTGTCCTGCACTACCAGCGGCCGGTTGGTGAGAGCGTGGGAAGCCACCGGAGTAATCACAAAACCCGGAACGTCCGGCACCAGGATGGGCCCGCCCGCGGCCAGCGAATACGCCGTGGAACCGGTGGGCGTGGCGATAATCAGCCCGTCGGCCTTGTAGTTGGAGACAAAGATGCCGTCCACGCGCACGTCAAAGTCCGTGATGCGGGCCACCGCGCTCTGGTTCAGCACCACGTCATTGAGCGCGTCATAGGCGGCCACAAACTTCCCGCCGCGCTGTACCTGGCAGTGCAGCAGGGCGCGCAGACTCAGTTCGTATTTACCAGCGTCCACGGCGGCCAGGGCTGAGGAAATTTCATCCTGCTTGATCTCCGTGAGAAACCCCAGCGACCCCAGGTTCACGCCGAGAATGGGAATCCCGGAGCGGGCCACGCTGCGCGCGGTGGAAAGCAAGGTTCCGTCGCCGCCCAGCACCACTACAAAGTCCGGTTTGGCGTCTTCCAGATGGTCACGCTCCACAATCTCGCAATCCGGGCAGAAGCGGTGCGCGATCTCGTCCACGGTGACCGAGTATCCATGCTTTCGCAGCCAGCCGGTGACTTCCCGGACCGCCTTCTCCAGTTCCGGCTTGCCTTCCTTCGAGATGAGCGAAGCGCGTTTCATTTTTTGGATTCTTGCGAGAAATCTGCGTGCAACAGAAACTCTTGGTTCCCTTCCATGCCCAGTATCGGCGAGTCAATCACTTCGATATTGCGGCCGCCCAACTCCTCCACCGCGCGCCGGACTTTTTTCACCGAGTCCTGCCGGGCATCTTCGTCGCGGACAATGCCGCCTTTTCCCACGCGGTCCTTGCCCACTTCGAACTGCGGCTTCACCAGCACCACCAACTCGCGACGCCCGGCGCTTTTCTCCGCAAATGCTGACGCCAACACCGCCGGGAGGATGAGTGTAACAGAGATGAATGACACATCTATGGCCATGAAGCTTACCGGCGCCTTCGCGCCCGCCTCCCGCAGCATCTCTGGGGTCAAGTAGCGCGCATTGGTCTTTTCCAGCAGCTTCACGCGCGGATCAGAACGCAAGCGGAGCGAGATCTGCCCGTACCCGGTGTCCACGGCAACCACTTCCGCCGCACCGTGTTGCAGCATGCAGTCGGTAAAACCGCCGGTGGAAGCGCCCACGTCCATACAGGTGCGCCCGGCAAGATCAATGTTCCAATGTTGGAGCGCCGCTTCCAGTTTGAGTCCGCCGCGCGAAACGTACTTCATGTCCGCGCCCAACAGGCGTATTTCACATTCCGCTTCCACGCCCGCGCCGGCCTTGGCAACTTTCTGGCCGTTCACCAGCACGCGTCCGGCAA
This sequence comes from Terriglobia bacterium, assembly GCA_020072815.1. NCBI lineage: Bacteria > Pseudomonadati > Acidobacteriota > Terriglobia > Terriglobia bacterium. The sequence continues at coordinate 79,737 of JAIQGE010000020.1, forward strand.
GGACCAGCGCCTGCGCCCGCTCGCGCGACTGCGCCATGCCGCGGTCCACCAGCAGCTTGTCAATGCGGATTTTCATGGGAGGGGACTTGTTGAGGATGTTGTCATTTGCCCGCGAATCGCACCAGACGTTTTTCGAAGTCTTGCACCGCCGGAGACTTCTTGCCCTGGATTTTGCTGACGCTGTGCCCTTCTTCCGCCAGTTTGCGCCTTTGCAGCGGAATTCCGCCTGGAAATTTCGGGTTCAGCCGTCCTTCACTGCTCAGCACGCGCCAATACGGAGCAACCGCTTTCTTCCCGGCTCGCTGCTCTTCGGCCGCGGCTTCCGCAACAATGCGCACAAAAATCCCGGTGGTCAGTGGACACGCCACGTCCACCTTGCTCTTTCTCGCAAGCTCTTCCCGCAATTGCAGCACTGTAACCAGCTTGCCTTTTGGCACGCGACGAATCAGTCCATCCACGTCCAGCGGCTTGGGGATGACCATGGTCCCCTTTCCCAGTTTCGCCGCCATGCGCGCTGGGATCTTGATGATCTTGGGCTCTTGTTCCCGCTCCAGCTTCTGCCGCCAGGGAACTTTGCTCGTGAACTTGGCCGCCATCGCCGCCTCCGTTGCGCATTGCTGTCCATATGGTTTCATCAAACTCGTAGCCAATTCAACTCGTCGTCCGCCACGCCCCCGCTCGTTGGGGCAAAAAAGTTTTCATCATCTATTCACATTCGCACCTCGCTCAGTGCAAAGCGTTAGAACACGCAGCTTTGCGCGATATTCCGCAGCTAACGGTGATCTTTTCCACACTGTTATTCACCGCGCGGTTGAAAACGCGGCCCGCGATTGGAAGCGAAGTTGCCTTCTTGCCAAGTCGAACTGAAATGTGGTTCATCTTCGTCGGCGCATTCTCGGCCGAATGACGTGTTAGGGACTTCTAGTTCCGCTGCGACAGGCGAAATGCGCGCTTGCGGTACACTGGACGCCTGATTCTGCGAGACGTTTTGCTACGCAACTTTCCTTCGCGGATTTTGTTTCACGAACTTTGACGCTTTGACACGAAAAGAAGGGGCCAGCCCAATGGGGCGTAAACACACTGACCCGCGGCGACGGCGATCGCAACCATCTCGCGCAAAGGCCGCCAAGCCCAAGCTGCGGCAGCCTTCTGCGCCGGACAGCAACACTCCAGTGCTGGATGCGGAAAAGCTCAAAGCGCTCTACGCCATGGTCCTCAAATGCCGTCTGGTTGGAGAGAAACTCCGGCGGCTGGCCGGCGATTCCGTTTCCGCTCCCGGCCAGGAAGCAGCCATCGTGGGAACGGCCATGCACCTTCATTCCGGAGATTTCATTGCGCCATCGCGCAGCATGTTCCTGGCCAGCCACGTTCAAGGCGCACCGCTCACGGAGATCCTGGCGCATCTGCACCGCACGGCTGCGCACTCCGCCCGAAAAGAGCCAGCTTCGCCCAATGCATACGGGCTGCCTCTGCCCAGCCTTTCATCGGCCGCACAGTTCAGCGTCGGAGCCTCCGCCGCCCTGTCATTCAAGCTGCAGAACAGACTAGCCGTCGCTCTAGCACTGGTGGAGGATGACGCCACGCTGCCCGGCTTCTGGCACCAACCCGTGGGTTTTGCGAGCGCACATCGTTTGCCCATCGTGTTCACGATCTGTACTTCGCCCGAGTCGCCCGTGTTGCGCGACCAGGCGAACTCCCTCGGACTCCCCGGGATCACCGTGGACGGCCACGATCTAGTGGCCGTCTATCGCGTCGCCCAGGAATGCGTGCGGCGAGCCCGCCAGGGCCACGGCCCCTGCCTGATCGAATGCAAAATTGACCGAGGCAACCCCCAGGCTGCGCCAGGCATTTCCTCGACTCGCGATCCCGTGGCGTTCATGGAGGAGTATCTGAACACGCGCAAGCTATGGTCGAGCGTATGGAAGCAGCGCCTGGTCGCCCTGTTAGATAAGGAATGGCGCGCGGCTGAAAACACAGCTGCTGCGCGGCACTGAAAGTAAAAAGGCCTCCTTCCACAGCGTCGTCACTACTCTGCTCGACGATGAGCCGGCTTACGCGCTCATCGGTGGAACAAAAAAATGTTGTTTTGACCGTAAAGTGAGCTTTTTGTGACACTTGAGTCACTTGCGCTCATATTTGCAAACAGCCGCCCGGTTGACAAGCCTCAAGTGTTCTGCTTATAATTAGCACTCGATGGACATGAGTGCTAGCAACCCATCGATTTATCCACGCAAGTCCTAGTAAATTAAACTCTTAAAGACAAATTTGAAAGGAGCAAGTTCACATGGCAAAGCTCACTCCACTGGGTGAACGCGTTCTCGTGCGCCGGATGACTGAAACGGAAACGGTGCGCGGAGGAATCATCATCCCTGACACCGCCAAGGAAAAACCGCAGGAGGGCGTTGTAGTGGCCGTTGGAACCGGACGGTACGACAAAGGCCAGCACGTTCCCATGTCGGTGAAAGAAGGCGACCGCGTTCTGTTCGGCAAGTATGCCGGATCTGAAATCAAGATTGACCACGAAGACTTCCTGATCCTGAAGGAAGAGGAAATCTTCGGCATTCTCAGCGGCTCAGCCAAGCCCGCAGAGAAGGAAAAAGCAACTGCCGGACGGCGGTAAGTGCGGCAGCACTTAGCACTTAGCCGTTAGCCGGGTTCGCCAAAAGCTACAGGCTAGTGGCTAAAGGCCAAAGGCTAAGGGCTTCGCCGACAAAGAACCATCAAATTACAAACCAAGCGCGTAATGCGCACAAGATTCGATAGAGGAGAAATCTGCAATGCCTAAAGTAATTGTGCACGGTGAAGAGTCGCGGCAGGCGATCCTGCGCGGCGTAAACGTTCTGGCGGATGCCGTGAAAGTGACCCTGGGCCCTCGTGGCCGCAACGTGGTCATCAACAAGAAGTTCGGCTCACCGGTCATCACCAAAGACGGCGTGACCGTGGCCAAGGAAATTGAACTGGGAGACAGCCTGGAGAACATGGGCGCGCAGATGGTGCGGGAAGTCGCCAGTAAGACCAGCGACGTGGCCGGCGACGGCACCACCACTGCCACCGTTCTGGCCCAGGCCATTTATCGTGACGGCGTGAAGACCGTGGCCGCCGGCGCCAACCCCATGGCCCTAAAGCGCGGCATTGAACGCGCTGTGGCCACCATCTGCGGCACGCTGGACAAGAACGGCGAGCGCACCAAGGGCTTTCTGGACACGCTCTCCAAGCCGGTCAGCGGCGACATGATTGCCCAGGTGGGCACCATCTCCGCCAACAACGATGAAACGATTGGCCGCATCATTGCTGAAGCCATGAAGAAAGTCGGCAAAGACGGCGTGATCACCGTGGAAGAAGCCCGCACCATGGAAACCAGCCTGGACGTGGTGGAAGGCATGCAGTTTGACCGCGGCTACCTCTCGCCCTACTTTGTCACCGACCCGGAGCGCATGGAAGCCGTTCTGGACGACGCGCTCATCCTCATCAACGAAAAGAAAATCAGCACCATGAAAGACCTGCTTCCCATTCTGGAACAGGTAGCCAAGCAGGGACGCCCGCTGTTGATCATCGCCGAAGACATTGACGGTGAAGCGCTGGCTACCCTGGTGGTGAACAAGCTGCGTGGCACCATCCAGGTTTGCGCGGTGAAAGCGCCGGGCTTCGGCGACCGCCGCAAAGCCATGCTGCAGGACATCGCCACCCTGACCGGCGGCAAAGCCATCACCGAAGACCTGGGCCTGAAGCTGGAAGGCATCCAGATCACCGACATGGGTCGCGCCAAGAAAATCACGATTGACAAAGACAACTGCACCATCGTGGAAGGCAAAGGCAAGGGTTCGGAGATTGAAGGCCGCGTAAAAGAAATCCGTGGCCAGATGGAAAAAGCTACCAGCGACTATGATCGCGAGAAGCTGCAAGAGCGCCTGGCCAAGCTGGTGGGCGGTGTTGCCGTGATTCGCGTCGGCGCTGCCACCGAAACCGAAATGAAGGAAAAGAAAGCCCGCGTGGAAGACGCCATGCACGCGACGCGCGCAGCCGTGGAAGAAGGCATTGTCCCCGGCGGCGGCGTGGCCCTGGTGCGCTGCGCGGCTGCCCTGGCCGACCTCAAGTTCAAGAATGACGATGAGGAAACCGGTGCGGAAATCGTGCGTCGTGCCCTGGAAGAGCCTTTGCGCCAGATCGTCGCCAACTCCGGCGAAGAGGGTGCAATCGTTGTGGGCAAGATTCGCGACTCAAAAGACAATAACTATGGTTACAACGCTCAGACTGACAAGTTTGAGGACCTGGTTAAGGCCGGCGTGATCGATCCTACCAAGGTGACCCGCACCGCCCTGCAGAACGCGGCTTCCATCGCTGCTCTCATGCTGACCACCGAAGCTCTGGTCTCCGACGTTCCGGAAGACAAGAAAGCTCCGGCCGGCGGCGGCGAGCACGGCGGCATGCCCTACGGCGGATAAGTTAAGCTAGCGCTCCGTATTACTCCAAAGCCCCGCAGAAATGCGGGGCTTCTTTTATGTC
>JAIQGE010000021.1 GCA_020072815.1 Terriglobia bacterium
TTCATGACGCATTCTCTTGCACCTGATGCAAGCGGCTCGGCGCGCAAGCCGGCCTCGCCGCCAGGGTGCTAATGCATAGAGCGGCGCACTTCCTGCTCAGCAGCGTCTGCTCCTTATATAATCGGCGGGTTCTTTCACCCTGACTGCGGGAGCGCCGATTGGCCTATTACAACGACCTGAGAGAGTGGATTGCCGCGCTGGACCGCGCCGGCGAACTCAAACGGATTCGCGCCGAAGTTGATCCCATCCTGGAGATCACCGAAATTGCCGACCGCGTTTCCAAGGGCGCCGCGAAAAAGTACGGCCGTCCCGGCGGACCTGCGCTGCTGTTTGAGAACGTGAAAGGCGCGAATGGCATTCCCGTGTTCATCAACCAGTTCGGTTCGGAGCGCCGCATGCAGATGGCGCTGGGCGTTGACCGGCTAGACGAAATCGCCGATCGCATCCGCCAGTTGATGAACATGAAGTCACCGGAAGGCTTTCTGGAAAAACTCAAAATGCTTCCCATGCTGGCCGACATGGGCAAGTTCTTTCCCAGGACCGTGGAAACCGGCCCGTGCAAGGAAGTCATCAAGAAGAGGGATTTCTCTCTGCTTGATTTTCCCGTGCTGCAGTGCTGGCCCCAGGACGGCGGGCGCTTCATCACCTTGCCGTGCGTGATCACTCGCGACCCGAAGACCGGAAAGCGCAACGTGGGCATGTATCGCATCCAGGTGTACGACGCCACCACCGCCGGCATGCACTGGCAGCGCCAGAAAGTTGCGGCCGAACACTATCGTGAACTGCTGCGCCAAGGCTCCAATAAGAGCGACGAAAACGCGACCCCAAGTGACAGTGGAGCGCAGGCGCCCTCGCCTGCGACTGAACTCACAAAAAAGCGCGCTGCCGTTGACATCATGGCCCGCTCCGGCGGCGGCTCTGTTCTCGCCCCGGGAGATCGTCCCAGCGGGACCATGGAAGTTGCCGTGGCCATCGGTACTGAGCCTGCGCTGACTTTTTCCGCCATCGTGCCTGCGCCGCCGGAAGTGGAAGAGTTCATCGTCGCCGGCTTTCTCCGCCAGAAGCCGGTGGAACTGGTCAAATGCGAAACCGTGGACCTCGAAGTCCCGGCGTCCGCCGAGATCGTCATCGAAGGCTACGTCAAGCTCGACGAGCTTCGCACCGAAGGTCCTTTCGGCGACCACACCGGTTTTTACTCGCTGGAAGACGAGTACCCGGTCTTGCATGTCACCTGCATCACGCATCGCAAAGATCCCATTTACGCTACCACCATCGTGGGCAAGCCGCCCATGGAAGATGCCTGGATGGGCAAAGCCGTGGAGCGCATCTTCCTGCCGCTGATGAAGCTCACGCTGCCGGAAATCGTGGACGTGAACCTGCCGGTGGAAGGCGTGTTTCACAACCTGATGATCGTTTCCATTCGCAAGTCGTATCCCGGACACGCGCGCAAAGTCATGAACGGCATTTGGTCGCTGGGCCAGGCCATGTTTACCAAATGCGTGGTGGTCGTGGACGAAGACGTGAACGTGCAGGACATCGGCGAAGTGGTGCTCAAGGTCTTCAACAACATTGATCCTGAGCGCGACATCCAGTTCACTCTTGGCCCAGTGGATTCGCTGGACCACGCATCGCGTCTGGCGAATTTTGGTTCCAAGATGGGCATTGACGCCACCCGCAAGTGGCCCGCCGAAGGGTTCACTCGTCCCTGGCCCAACGAAATCCTGATGGACGAGAAGACCAAAGCGCTGGTGGACAAGAAGTGGAAAGATCTGGGGATTGAGTGAGCAAACAATTTGCCGCAGATTTTCGCAGATGATGGCTGATCAGAGAGTTGGCCGCGAATGAGCGCGAACGGCACGAATCATTGGACGGCATTGAATTGAGTAATCCATTCCGTCCGATCGTCTTGCGGCTCCAGAGTTGCCATCCGGTTCTGCCGCTCGGTATACGAAGGTGACTCAGGTGACTGCGAGACTTGATTCCGGTGTTTGCGAAAGTTGACTCAGGCCTCTGGGTGAAAGTTGATTCCGGTGTCTGCGACAGTCAAGCGCCGCAAGGCGCGAAAGAGTCTAGCCCACCCTGAGGCGAGCGCATGCGAAGCCGGAGGGGTGGGTTAGGTGGAAAAAGAAATGTGAGCCCCGTAGGGGCGGCACAATACTGACAAGGAGTTGGAATTGACCAATCCATTCGCCGCCATCGCCGCCGACCTCGGACGCACCGTGGCGCGGGCCAAGCCGCTACTGATGAAGCTAAACAACGTGGACACCAGCACGCGTCCGTCGGCGACGAAGTGGGCGAAAAAGGAAATCCTCGGCCATCTCATGGATTCCGCATCCAACAACCAGCAGCGTTTTGTGCGCGCCGCTTTGCAAGGCAGCCTGACGTTCCCGGGATACGACCAGGAGCCGCTGGTCGAGTTGCAAAATTTTCGCGAAGTGGACTGGAGTTTCTTGGTGGACCTGTGGGCCAGCTACAACCGTTTTCTCGCGCACGTGCTCGCCGGGCTTCCGGCCGCTGCCGCCGGGATTACGTGCCACATCGGCAACAATTCGCCGGCCACGCTCGGCTGGATCGCTGAAGATTACGTGGCCCACATGAAACACCATCTCAACCAGGTCCTGGGCAAGATATTTGAAACCAACTACGGACGAAAACCGAGCTAGCTGATGCGAGACCTGCTGTCTGAATTGCTGGAAGAGCCGGACCCGGAACCGTCGCGGCGCCGACGCCGGTGGCCGGTTCCTCTTGCTGTCCTGGCAGCCGTTGTACTGCTGATCGTCTTGCCGATCATCTTCATGACTTCCATGCCGGGCAAGTCTTTTTCCGGCGCGCTGCCGCCGCTCTCCAGTGATCAGAAAGAAATCGCTGCCATCCTCAAAAGCCGTGTCTGGTATCTGGCGGAAACCATTGGCGAGAGAAACGCGTTCGCTTATCCCGCTTTGCAAAACACCGCGGAGTATGTGGAGAACTCTTTCAAGCGGCTGGGCTATCAGGTGACGTCGCAAGAGTTCACCGTGCAGACCAAGACCGTGCATGCCAAGCAGGTGCGCAACATCATCGCCGTGATTCCCGGCAGCGCCAGGGCTTCAGAGATCGTCGTGGTAGGCGCGCACTATGACACGGCGGACGAGTGTCCCGGCGCCGACGACAACTCCAGCGGCGTGGCCGCCCTCCTGGAATTGGCGCGCCTGCTCAAGGACTCGCACCCTGCGCGCACCATCAAATTTGTGGCGTTCGTGAATGAAGAGCTGCCCTGGTTCCAAACGGAAAACATGGGCAGCCTGGTTTACGCTCGGCAAGCCCGCACCGGCAAAGAGAATATTGTCGCGGCAATTTCTTTGGAAACGATTGGTTCTTATTCTGACCAAAAGGGCAGTCAGCAGTATCCCGCGGGATTTGGGTTGCTTTATCCGGCGAAAGGCAACTTCATCAGTTTCATCGGCAACGTGTCTTCGCGAGCGACCGTGAGGCAAGCCGTGAGGGCGTTTCGCAAGAATGCGAAATTTCCGTCGGAAGGTGCCGCGGTCCCTGCTTCCGTCACCGGCGTTGGCTGGTCGGACCATTGGTCATTCTGGCAGGCGGGGTATCCCGCCATCATGGTCACGGACACCGCGCCGTTTCGAAACAACAACTATCACCTCCCTGGCGACCAGGCCGACACTCTCGATTATGACCGCATGGCCCGCGTCGTGGATGGACTCCGATACGTGGTCCAGGACCTGGCAAGATAAGAAGACCGCGAACAAGCCCGGTTTCCGGTTGCGGGCCCCAGCCCAGGACTTTTAGTCCGGGGTGAGTGCAAGCGAATAAGACGTTCATCGCGGTAGCAATGAACCTACTTGCACATTTTCTCCAATAACCTCACAATTCCATAAGGCGTGTAAATGACTGATAACAAAACCAGAAAAAATCAGTCACGTTGAACCATTAGAATTCACTAACCTTTGAAACAGTCAGCTGAAGAAATGCGCCGAGGGGAACGATCTGGACCGATGCGCTGAGGAGCACATCCTTATGGACGTTGCAATTTTTGGCGCTGGAATTGCCGGGTTAATGACCGCCATCACGTTGCGCGGACGCGGGCACAACTGCCGCGTTTTCGAAAGAAGCCGCCAGGCCCACGAAGCCGGCATGGGGTTCATCCTGGTTCCCGAAGGCATTGCCTGCATGGAGGGACTCGGCGTGCGCCTGGGCGGCGTGCCGCTTGAGCGTTTTTATTACCGCAATTCCGCCGGAGATGTTCTGCATGAACAGGCCATGCCGTTGGGGGCGCGCAGCATCCGTCGCCGCGATCTGAGTGCGTCACTGCTGGACGCGCTACCGCCAGATACCACCATCACTTTTGACGCCGAGCTGGAGCACCTGGAGTTTGACCAGCAAGGTCGTGTGACGCGCGCCGTCCTCAGTTCCGGCGAGGCGATTCGCGCCGACCTTTACGTGGCTGCCGACGGCAGTCATTCCCGTGCCCGGCAGGCGCTTTTTCCCGGCTGGCCGGCGCCCATGGCGCGCGTGCCGGAGATCGTAGGATTGGTCCAGTGCCCCGAAACCGTACGTTGGGCGGGGCATAACTTCAACAAGTTCCATTCCAGCGGCGGCGGCATCGCCTTGGGAATCCTGCCGGTGGATGCCGATCACGTAGTCTGGTACCTGCAGTTTGACGCCGAGCGCTTCGCCTTGCCTCACGAGGCCTTGAACGGACATCCTCATGCCCCGGAAGCCAAACGCAGCTTCGCCCGCAAGCTGGCCGGCGATTGGGCCTCGCCCATCCCGCATCTGCTGCAGGTGACCAACTTTTCCCGCGTGCATCTTTGGCAACCCGTGGATACCGATCTGGTTCCCCAGTTCCACCACGGCAATCTGGCGCTGGTGGGCGACGCGGCGCACCCGCTTTCACCGTTTACCAGCCAGGGCGTGTCGTCGGCGATATCCGATGCCGTCGTGCTGGCCCGTGAAGTGGAGTCATCGCTCACCGCGGACGGGCTTTCGCCCGCGCTGGAGCGCTATTCCGCCGAACGGCGCCAGCAGTGCCAGCCCTTCGTTGCCAAAGGGCGCGCACTGATGCAGCGTTTCCTGGAACCACTGGCGCAAGAGCAGGTATTGCTGCCCATCGCGTAATCGCGAGCCTGCATCATTACGCGCAGAGCCTTGGAAACCGCCTGGCGGTTTTGAATGCTATGACGCTGCGCTGTTCGCCGGCATGCTGGCCATAATCTTCTGCATGTTCTCCGGCGAGAAGAACTCCGGTATCGGAACTCCGTGGGCCAGCATGCTGAAGAAGCGGCCGCGCTGTTCCGGATTAAACTGCAGAGCAAAAAGCGCCTGCGCCAGTTCCGGCGGAGGCGGCGCCAGCGCAGCCAGTTGCGTGGTCATCTCGAAATACGGCAGCTCCGATTCGTTGCGTTTCTTTTCATAAGCGGCCAGGGCCTGCTCCATCGGCTGGCGTCCGCTCAACCCGGCGTCAATGCCTTCCGCCAGCCATTCCGCGCTGCGCAGGGCATCCGTAATTCCGGAAGCCGTGCAGGGATCTTTCTGGTAGCCGGCATCGCCCACCAGCGCCCATCCCGGACCGTAAGGGCGGCGCAGATGGTAGGGGATGTGGCCGCGTGGTGTTTTTCCACGTTGGTGCGCACCTCCGCAAGCTCGCGCGCCGGGAATGCCACGCCGATCAACGAGAGGTTGTCATTGGTGTTGTAAGCAAAAACCACGCGGTTAGGACGCAGCCACAGGTGCCAGACCTTCATGGGCACGCCGCTCCAGTAGGAGTACCACGAGCCTTCCAGTCCGGGACTGGTGTGGGTTTCCGGGGCCTTCACCGCCTGGGCCACCACGGAAAACATTCCATCGGCGCCCACCACGATGCGCGCTTTCTCGGTGACCACTCCACTTTCGTGCCGGCCGCGAATCCCGACCACCCGATCGTTGTCCCAGAGCAGTTCCTGCACGGAGAAGCCTTCGCGCAACTCGGCCCCGGCTTCCACGGCTCCCGCCGCCAGAATGGGGTCCAGCACAATGCGCCGCGGCGCAAACGCCGTGTTGACGCCGTCCACTGGGGGCACAGGCCCGGTGAGGGAGAATTCGCCATAATTGAAATAATCATGCGTAATGGGCGGGCAGCCGGTGGCGGCCAGACGGTCGAGAAGTCCCATGCGCTTCATGGCAGCCGAGCCGGACTGGTGCATAAAGTGGTTGGAGAACGCCATATCGCTGGGAAACGTGGTGCGGTCCACCAGCAGGACTTTGTATCCTTTGCGGGCCAGCAACAGGGCCACAGGCGACCCGGCGCAACGGGCGCCGACTACGATGGCATCGTACATGGTGCCTCCTCAACTCGAATTTTCTCGCTCCCAGGCACTATATAAGAGTTTTTTAAAACTTTCAGTTAGAATTTCTCCGCTGTTTGAGGATTTGGAAAACCAAAGACCAATGAGGATGATCCATGGCGAAAGTCTATGCATCCAGCGTGATTGACGCGCCCCCAGAGCAAGTTTGGCAATACATTCGCGATTTCAATTCACTACACACATGGTTTCCCGGCGTCACCGACACCAAAATTGAAGGCAGCATTCCTGGCGACAAGGCCGGCTGCGTCCGTAACTTCGGCCTGCCCGGCGGCGGGCGCATGCGGGAACAGTTGCTGGAGTTCTCTGACCAGAATCACAGCTGCGTATATAAGATGCTCGAGGGCGCTGTCCCCATGTCCCGCTATCAGGCCGGAGTCCGATTGCTGCCCGTCACCGACGCGGGTTCCACGTTCGCCGAACTCAGCGCGGAGTTTGAATGCGCGCCGGGAATGGAAAATGACGTAGCCGGGTTCCTGGGGAGCACCTACAAGGCGGCTTTCGATGGGCTGAAACAACATTTCAAAAGGGCATGACGCAGCCTAAATGAAGACGCAGCCCAAAAAAAAAGGCATGCAGCCCAAAAAATATGAAGCAGCGATGAAAGAATCCTACTTCTCAGACGATTCCGTCCCCCTGGACCTGCTGCGCGAGCGCGCGTTCAACATGCGCTGGGCCCAGCAGCCTGCCGGCGTGATCCCGCTCACCGCCGCCGACCCGGACTTTGCCGTGTGTCCGCCGATACAGGAAGCCCTGGTCCGCTACGTCGGCGACGGCGTGCTGAGCTACGTCCCCCCGGAAGGTCTCCCCAGTTTTCGCGAAGCCGTGGCCGAATGGATGCGCTCGACGCGAGGCTTCGAATGCGCGCCAGAGCATGTTTTTGCCACTGACAGCGCCGCTTCCGGTATGGCCGTGGTCGCCCGCGCGTGCCTCAAGCCCGGCGATGAAGCTCTGATCCCCGGGCCAGTGGATTTTCTGTTGCACCATACCATCGAACTCGCCGGGGCCAAGGCGGTGCGCGTTGCCGTCACGCGCGCCACAACGCCAGAAGAATTTATTGCCGGTCTGGAAGCGAAAATCACGCCGCGCACCCGCATGTTGTGGCTGTGCAACCCGCATAATCCCCTGGGCGTGGTGTATTCGCGCCAGTGGCTGCAAGCCGTGGCCGGGTGGGCCGTACGCCGCGGGCTGAGAATTCTTTCCGACGAAATCTGGTCAGACATCGTTTATGAACCGCACCGCCACGTGGCGACGGCATCGCTAGCGCCGGAAATTGCGCGCAACACCGTCACCGTCTATGGCTTTTCCAAGAATTTTGCTTTGGCCGGCCTGCGCGTCGGCTGCTTGATCTGCAGCGATCCCGCGTGGAAAAAAGAAATCGTCGCCGCCTCTGACGCCGAGAGCACCGTCTACGGCGTCTCCGTACTGTCGCAGGTGGCGGTGATCGCCGCGCTGCGCGAAGGGCGCGGCTGGCTGGCGGACTTTGTCTCTCATCTCAAAGCCCAGCGCGACTACACCGTCGAACGGCTGCGCCAGTGGCCGGGCGTAACCGTAGAGCCTCCGCAAGGGACGTACGTGATCTTCCCCAATACCAAGAGCCTGGACGAAGACTCTGAGCGCCTATGCACCCGTCTTCGCGACGAAGCCAAAGTTGCGCTGGTCCCCGGGCTGCCACGCTGGTTCGGCGAAGGATCGGCGGGCCATGTGCGAATTTGTTTTGCTACTTCCCGCGGAATTCTCAAAGAGGCGTTTGACCGACTGGAGCCAGTGGTGGAGAAGATTGCCGCAGATTCGCGCTGATGACGGATCACGAAGAACTCGGCCGCGAGTGAACGCGATAGCCGCGAATCAAAGTTGACTCAGGCCAGGCGAAGAAGTCCGCTGTGTTCTGTGTGCAGCGCCGGGTTTTTCACTCCCGGTGAAAGCAGCTATACTAATTTCAAATCTCGACCCATCCCCCACAAATTCTCACTTAGCAATCCCTTGGAGGCGACATGAAAGCCTGCGTGGCGCGTGCACGTGCAATCCGGTTCGTCCTGTTTCTTTTGACCGCTAGCTCGCTGTTGGCCGCACAGACCCAGACGTTTGATCTTGTCTCCTTCACGCCGCCCGCGGGTTGGGCTGCCTCCCAGGACAGCGACCATGTCGTATTCACCTTCATTGACAACGCGGCCAAAACCTTCGTGATGCTGGCGGTGTACAACAGCGCGCCGGGATCGGGCGATGCCGAAAAAGATTTTGTGAGCGAATGGAAAGACGTGGTCGCCAAGAGCTTTTCCGCGGGCAGCGCCCCGGCATCGGCTGCCGGCCAGTCGCAGGGCGGGTTCAAGTTTCGCCAGGGCAGCGCGCAGGTCAAGCAGCAGAACGGCCAGCCAGCGTATGTCCGCCTCATGGTGTTTCCGGCAGGAAAGCGACGCTTCTCCGTGATGATGGTCGCCACCAACGAGAAAGCTCTGGAAGCGCGTCAAGCGGCGGCGCAATCTTTTCTGGACAGCATGAGACTGGTCGCGCCGACCGCGGCTTCCGCTCCCGCCCCTGCGTCTAGCAGCAGCGGAGCACGCAGCGGGCCCAGCGCCGCGCCGCGTCCCGGCAAAGGCCTCTCCGGAGTCTGGATGGGATTCAAGACCTATGTCGGCAACTACGAGCCGCAACCGCGCTGGTACACCTTTTACGATGACGGCCAGATCTTTGAAGACATTCCGCGTGCGGGCTTTTTGGGATTTGATCGCAGCGCCAGCCAGTCCGATTCCGGCCAGCGCAGCTACTGGGGTACGTACAGCTTCTCGAACAGCTCCGGCTCCATCACCAAACCCGGCGTGAAATATCCTGAGGCGCTGCAGAGCGAAGGCGCCGGAAAACTCAAGATTGACAGCGCCCACTTTTACCTTTGCCAGTCCGTGGACGGCCTTCGCTTGCAAGGCGCGTGGACCAGCCTGGCCAATCCCAACGATCCTGATCTTGACCGCTGGCCGGTGGGGAAGAGGCCGATCTTCCGGTTTTCGAGCGACGGAAAATTCGCGGATGAGGGCGTGTTCGCCACTTTCTTGAAGTCGGGCGACCCGCGCCAGGACGCCGCCGGCACGGGAACCTATGAGATTCGCGACTTCACGTTGATCCTTCGATTCTCGGATGGCCGCGTGAAGCAGTTGGCGATTACCGCCATGCTGGGCGCGAATGCGGCGGCGTCGAATGACACGCTGTACATCGCCCGCAGCCGGTTCCAGAAGAGGAAGTAGGCGTCGGCCGAGGAATGATCGCAGGAAAGAGCCGAGTCTGCCCGACGGGTGGCCCCTTTGTCTCCCCGGCAACTAGCCTTTATACTGTCCGCATGTCCATATTCCGCGATATTTACGGGATTGCCAAGGGGATGTCCGTAACCTTCTTTGAGATGTTTCAGCCCACCATCGTGGAGGACTATCCCAACAAAAAGCTGCCCAACGAGGGCGCGGTGTTCCAGGAGCGCTTCCGCGGACTGCACGTCCTGCAGCGCGACGAAAACGGCCTGGAAAAGTGTGTAGCCTGTTTCCTGTGCGCGGCGGCGTGTCCTTCGAACTGCATCTACATTGAAGCCGCGGAGAATACGGAAGAGCATCGCATCAGCGGCGCCGAGCGTTACGCCAAGGTCTACAACATTGACTACAACCGCTGCATCTTCTGCGGTTACTGCGTGGAAGCCTGCCCCACTGACGCCATCACCCACGGCCACGGCTTCAAACTGGCCACCTTCAACGCCAGCAACCTGGTGTATCGCAAAGAACAACTGCTGACGAAAATCGAACCGGCGTCCTGAAGGACGCATCGCCGCCATCGCGCGCCATCGCCGTCATCGCGCGTCATCGGGAAAGCAAGGCCCCAAGGGCCTAGCCAATGAAAGCCTGTGTCCAGGCATCATTCTCTCGCCGTGCGACGAGACGCAGCAAAGATGGCAAGCAATTGGTTGGCTTCAGAGAGCAAGTTCATGAGCTTGGAGGCTTTCATAAGGCCGCTTTCCGACAAGAGTTCCAGCCAGAACACTGTTTCGTCTGCTTCTTCCACAACGACTCCCAATTTGGCGATAAACTCAGCCTTCGATCGCGACCTGCCCGCAGCCCGGTAGTTCGCGCCCACACTCGTCCCTGAACGCAAGATCTGTTGGGCAATGACGTTGGCTTCACGGGAATGCGGGAGCGACTGTGACATCCTGATGAGCCGCAACGCAAAAAGCTTGGTTCTCGCTTTCAATTCTTCGTGCTTGTCTGTGTCCATCTTTCAATTTTCCTCTGGATTCACTCGGCCTTTGGACTCACTCGACCTTGGATTCACTCGACTCTTGGATTCAACGACCTTGAGGGTGGTCCTTAACCGCAGTCTCCCGATGACGGCGATGTCGGCGATCACGCGCGATCACGGCGATCTCTCGAAGCTCACGGTTTCATCGTCGGCCTGATAACCACCTCGCTGGCAAACGAATTGGGCGACTGCGTCACCAGCATGCCCACCACGTGGCCAATGTCGTCGGGCTGTAGCATCTTTGCGGGGTCTTTGCCTTCGTGCGGAGAGAGTTCCGTGTTGGTGGAGCCGGGGCAGACCACGGACACGCGGATGTTGTGCCCGCGCAGCTCTTCCGCCGCCGAGTAAGATAGTCCATTCAATCCCCACTTGGACGCCGCATACACTGCCGCGTTGGGCAGCGGGTTTTTGCTGGCGATGGACGAGATGTTCACGATATGCCCGCCGCCGCTGGCGATCAAAAGCGGCGCAAAAGCGCGAATGGTGTAGAACACTCCGCGCAAATTGGTGTTCATAGTATTGTCCCAGGCTTCCAGGGAGGTCCGGTGCAGAGCCTGGCCATAGCAGGCGATTCCGGCGTTGTTGACCAGAATGTCCAGGCGGCCAAAGGTCCTGTGCACCCGCTCCGCCAGCGCGGCCACGGAAGCCCAATCGGCTACGTTGCAGGGCAGGGCTTCGCATTGTCCTCCGGCGGAGCGGACTTGCCGAGCGGTGTCTTCCAGGTGGGCCACGGTCCGGCCGCACACCACCACGGTTGCGCCCAGGGCGGCCAGCCGCCGGGCGATGCCCGCGCCAATCCCGCGGCCGCCCCCGGTGATGACAGCGATTTTCTGCGCAAGTTCCAGCATGGCTTGAATCTCCTTTGGCTTCGTGCCCCAACTCCCTGGAATTTTACCGGGAACATTCAAGGTACGTTAAGTGTCTTTAGTCGGGGCGCAGTGCGTTTATTATGTAGGAACGCCTCTCACTTGGCGGGCGGGATAACGTTTCGCCGGGAATTTGCATCTGAGAAGTAAACCAGCATTTTCTGACGCTGCTTGCCCAAAAGTGGGGATAGTCTTTTATAATCCGTGGCTCAGATTGTTCTTATTCAGGCAAGCCAGTTTTCGGCTGGGCGGCGCTCAGGTGCGTCCGGTCCGAACAAAATCCGGCAGAGATGGATTGAAGGAGCGATAGCCAAATGAAAAAAGTGCTTGTCACATTCGTGCTGGCGCTAATTGCGGGTACCCTGGCGCAAGCCACGGCGCAAACCCCTGCGGGTTCTGATCAGCAGAATATCCCTACCAACCAGAAAGTCATCAAAGACCCGGCGGAGTACAACGCCTACATCGCGGCGTTGAACACCCAGGACCAGGCGGCCAAAGGCGCCTTGATGGAAGCCTTTGTGAAGCAGTATCCGCAGAGCATCGTGAAGCTGGAAGCGCTGCAGGAAGCCATGGCGGCGTACCAGGCGGCCGGCAACCAAGCCAAGGTCAGGGAACTGGCGAAGCGGATTCTGGTGGAGGACGCCAAGAATGTTCGCGCCCTGGCCATCGTCACCTTCTTTGACCGCTCTGAAGCCAAGACCCCGGACGATTTCGCAAAAGTCAAAACGGAAGCTGAGCAGGGGCTGGATTCGCTGGGCTCCTGGACCAAGCCGGAGGGCGTATCGGACGCCGACTTTGACAAGCAGAAGACCCAGATGAAGATCATCTTCGCTGGGGCCGCCGGATTCGCCTCTCTGCAGACCAAGGACTTCGCTGGCGCTGCCAAACATCTGCAAGTCGCCCTGCAGGTGGACCCCAGCAACCTGGAGGCGTGCTACCAGCTTGGCATCGCATACCTGAAGTCAACTCCGTTGGATAAGAGAGGCTTTTGGTACGTGGCCAAGGCGTACGGCATCGCCAAAGCCGCCAACAACGCCGCCGGCGCCAACGTTGTGAACCAAAACGGCCTCGCCGAATACAAGAGATACCACGGCGGCGCCGATGGCTGGGAAGCATTCCGCGACGCTGCCGGCGCTCAGAGCGCGCCACCGGCGGAAATCGCGGTGACGCCGGCCCCCACGCCGCAGGAAATCGCCTGCAAGGCGGTCCAGGACAACGACCCGGCCACCCTGTCGTTTGGCGACTGGGAGTTTATCCTGCAATACCGCGACTCCGGCGCGCAGTGCAACAAAGATGCTGCGGAAAAAGTTTGGACAGCCATCCAGAACAAGCAAAAGGATTCCAAAGGCGAGCAGGCCAAGCTGAAAATACCAATCAAGGTGATTTCTGCGACGGAAGGGACCATTGAAGCTGCGATCACTGAAGATAACCAGCAGGCCAACAAAGCGGACCTCCACGTGGTGATGGAAAAACCCATGACCACGGCCCAAATCCCCGCGGCCGGCGCAACCATTGAACTGATCGGCGTGATCTCCGAGTACACGCCCAGCCCGTTCATGTTCACCATGAGCCACGGCGAATTGCCGGCAGCCGCCAAGCCCAAACCCAAGCCTCCGGTCAGGAAACCGGTGCCGCATACGAAGAAGAAATAGACAGATCTATTCTTGAAGAAGGGCAGCCCGTGTGGGCTGCCCTTTTCTCTTGAAACTGGGAAGCTTTATTATTCGCCCAGCATCAGCCGCTGAATCGTCCGGGCGCGGCCGGTGCTTTCGTCGCAATCAATCAGCACCGCGCAGAATCGCGGGTCGCCTTTGGCTGCTTCGAATCGTCCGGGCAGTCCGAAAAGAAACCGCTGCAGGATCTGCTCTTTCTCCACGCCGATCACGCTGTCATACGGCCCGGTCATCCCCACGTCCGTCTGGTAGGCCGTGCCTTTGGGCAGCACGCGGTTGTCCGCCGTGGGGACATGAGTGTGCGTGCCCAGAACGGCGGTGACGCGCCCGTCGAGATACCAGCCCATGGCGATCTTTTCTGACGTGGCTTCCGCGTGAAAATCCACGATCACGATCTTCGCCGTGATTTGTTTGAGCAACGCATCCGCTTTGCGGAAAGGATCGTCATTGTCCGCCATGAAGACGCGGCCTTGCAGGTTGATCACCGCGTAGGCTTGCCCGTTGCGGGCGACGCCCTGATACCATCCCACTCCGGGAACACCTTCCGCATAGTTCGCCGGACGCAGCACGCGCCGCGCCTGGCTGTTGGGATTGCCGTTGGCGGAATTGAAATACTCAATGATCTCGCGCTTGTCCCAAACGTGGTTTCCCGTGGTCAGCACTTCACAGCCCAGGCCAAACAACTCTTCCGCGATCGACGGAGTCACGCCGAAGCCGCCCGCGGAGTTCTCCGCGTTGGCGATGATCAGCTCCACTTTGTTGGTTTCCACCACGTGCGCCAGGTGGTCATGGACGATTCTGCGGCCGGCATTCCCAAAAATGTCGCCGATAAAGAGGATCTGCATGAGTCTTTGATACTACCATCTCCGCCCTGCGCACCCGCCAGTTGCGAACGCAGGCAACGCCACGCTTCGCGGCCAGCCGGCTTTCAGCGCGACCACTCAACCTCGGTCAGAAAATCGTAATTGCCGGAAGGCTGCGGATGCACGTTGCGCACCCGCGTGGAATGCACCATCACGTTGTCCATGTACCAGAAATCAATGTAGGGAAGCTCCCGCGCCAGGATCTGCTGCACGTCGTGGTAAATCTGCTTGCGCCTGGCTTGGTCCACGGTCTTGCGGCCTTCGTCAATCAACTGGTCCACCTGCGGATTGGAATAGTAACCGCGGTTGGCGCGCTTGGGCGGGAAGCTGCCGGAATAGAAAACGTACTCGAAGATGTCCGGGTCCTGGTTGCTGCCACCCACCCAGCGCAGTGAATAAAGTTGGAACGAACCCTTGGTGATGTCGGAATAAAAGGTGCCAAACTCAAAGCTGCGAATGTCCAGGGCGATTCCCACTTCGCGCAACTGCTGCTGCAATACCGCAGCCAGAATCCGCGTGGTCTCTTCCGTGGACGTCTTCATCGTGAGATGAAAACGGACGCCGTCCGGGCCGTGGGGAAATCCGGCGGCGTCGAGCAGGGCATTGGCCTTTTCCGGAGAACGCGGATAATGGGCCACGTCACTGGAATACGCCCAGTGCTGCGGAGGAAGCACGCTGTCCGCCAGCCGCCCGTAACCGCCAAAGAGCGCCTGCAATATGATGTCGCGATCAATGGCGTAGGCCAGCGCCTGGCGTACGCGAACGTCTTTGAGAATGGGATCCCGCAAATTGAAGGCCAGATACACCAGTCCGGTCCCCGGTTCCCGCACCACCGCAAGGTTGCGTTCACGGCGCAGGGTGTTCACCAGGTCAGCAGTGAGCGAGTTAGGAGGCGTGAGATCAGCGCTCCCCTTTCGCAGTTCAAGCGCGCGCGTGGTGGTATCCAGCACCACGGCAAAGCGTACGCGGGCGACCTTGGCGGGCGTGGCCCAGTACGTGTCATTGCGCTCAAGAATTACCTCGCGGTCGGGCTCCTGGCTGACAAAGCGAAACGGCCCAGAACCAACCGGCTTGCTGGTGACCTCTTTGCCGCTGCCGTAAGGCACAATGCCGAACGCGCCGTCACTCAAGCTCCACAGCAGGGTCGCGTCGGGTTCGCTCAGGCGGATGATGAGCGTGGCATCGTCCGGCGCTTCCACCGCGGACACATGCCGGTACGCGGCAGCGCGCAGGCTGACCACCGTCTTGTTCAGCAGGGAGTCCAGCGTCCATTTCACGTCGCGTGAAGTCAGCGCCCGCCCATCGTGAAAATGGATCCCTTTGCGCAGATGAAAGACGTAGGTCTGCGGATCGGGCGTCTCCCACTTTTCCGCCACCCAAGGCCGCAGGACAAAGTGATCGTCTTTGCGGACGAGAGAATCAAAGATCAATCCGGCGATGCGTTCCGAGTAGGCGTCTGTCCCCACGCGTGGATCAAGGTTCGTCGGACTGTTCTCAATGATCATGACCAGCGTGTTGGGATCAGGATGGCCGGAGCAGGAGACGCACGGCGCGCTCACAGCGAAAAGCAAAAGTAATAACCACAAAGGACACGAGAGCGCATTCTTCCAAAGTCCCGAACCCGCGGGTTCGGCGGGTGAGGGATCCCTATCGCCTCCATGATCGCGGCTCCTGACTGTTTGACCGCAAGATTGCCGGGCCACATATGGATCTCTCCCCTTCGGCAAGCTCAGGGGCGAGATCTCAGAAAAAGACTTCCGTGCTCCTCTGTGTCCTCTGTGGTTAAACATAGGAGATCTTCCCCAGCACCCCTGCCCGCTTCGCTCCTGTTGCCGAAGGAATATTTCCCGGCTGGCGATGCCACGTCTGATATGCCAACACGGCGAAAGCCGCGGCCTCTTTGGCCTGGCTGGGGATCCCGAAGTCGTCCGTCGTCTTGAGCTTCAGGCCGAGAGCGCTGGCTTCTTCGGCCAGCATGCGCATCAGCGTGCGATTCTCCGTTCCTCCGCCGGAGACAATGTAGTCGCGGAAGCTGCCGCGCGGCAGGACAAATCTCTTGATCGCCTGCGCGATGGAGTGGGCAGTCAGCGCCGTGGCTGTGGCGGCGACGTCTTCTTTAGCGGCGCGGCCGCATCTGCGCAGAAACGCCCGGGCGTATTCGCGGCCAAACTCTTCGCGCCCTGCGGTCTTCGGTGGCCTCCGCGTGAAGTATGGGTTGCGCAGTGATTCTTCAAGCACCGCTTTAAGTATCTTCCCGCGCCCGGCGATTGCCCCGCCACGGTCAAACGGCTCGCCGAAGAGTGTCTGGGTGAGCTGGTCCATCAGCATGTTGCCGGGACCGGTATCAAAAGCCAGCACGTCTTCTGGAAGGGCGCCTGCGGGGATGGCCGTGAGGTTGGCGATGCCGCCAAGATTCTGCACGATCCTGCCTGCGCGGGCGTCGCGGAAAAGAGCATAGTCAAGAAAAGGAACCAGCGGCGCGCCTTTGCCGCCGGCGGCCATGTCGGCAGGGCGGAAGTCGGACACCACGGGCGCGCCTAGGCGGTGGGCGAGCACCGCTACTTCACCGGTCTGCCATGTGCAGGCGATCTTGCGTCCCAGATACGTCGCCGCTTCGCCCTGATGGTAGATGGTCTGGCCGTGGCAGCCGGCCAGATCAATGCGGCGAACCTTCAGGGCTTTTTGCGTGCGGCCCACCGCGTCAGCATAAAGCTCGCCGAGAAGAAAGTTGAGGCGCGAAAGTTCGGCAACGCTGATCTTGTCCGCATTCATGGCGCGAAGAATCGCCGAGCGCACCGGCGCAGGATACGCGAAGTGCCGGTGTCCCAGAAGCTTAAAGCGCAACTTGAAGCCTTGGCCGGAGAGGCGCACCAGCGCGACATCAATGCCGTCCGCCGACGTGCCGCTCATGATTCCGGCAACGATCAAGCAATGTTCTCCATGCCCTCGGAGGACGTTTGCCCGCCGGGGCCGCTGCCGCCCACAATGCGCGAAAACTCTTCCACAATGCGCCGCAGCTTCTGTACCACTTTGGCCTTGGGCTCGCGGGCAAAGCCGCGCAACTCCGCCGACCGCCTCTTCAGGCTCAGCACACGGCGCGCGGCCTGGGACACCTGCGCGGCGAATTTGCGGTCTTTTTCCGCGGCGCGCAGCACGGCTTCATAGCCGCGCCAGACCAGTTCCTGGTTGTGGCAGACCAGAAACATGTCGGCGCCGGCTCGCAGGGTTTCCACCGCCACTTCTTCAATCGTCCCGCCTTTCAGCACGCCGCCCATCTCCAGATCGTCCGAGATGATCAGGTTGCGGAAGCCGATCTTGTCGCGCAAGATGTCTTTCATCCATTTCTTTGACAGTGACGCAGGAACATTGTTCTTGGTGACCTGCGGATACGCCGCATGCGCGACCATGACGAACGGAATCTGGCTGCGCAGTTCGCGATAGGGAAGCAGGTCTTCCGCCCACAGTTTTTTCCAGGGCTTGGCGATGGAAGGCAGTTCGTGGTGGGTGTCCAGGTTGGCTTCACCCAGGCCGGGAAAATGTTTGCCGCAGCCCAGGACTTTGCCTGCCTTGAGGCCCTTGAGGCACTCGCGCGCGTAAGCGATGACCTGCTTGGGATCGGACGAAGCGGTGCGCGACGTGAGCACGCTGCGCGAAACCGCGAAGCCGAGGTCGAAAACCGGCGTGAAGTCGGTGTTGAAGCCCAGAGCGCGGGCCTCCAAACCAAGAATGTTGCCGTGCATGCGCCACAATTTCTTGTCGCCGGTGGCGAACACCTGTTCCACCGACGGCGCGGGAGCAAACACCTTCTTCAGGCGGTCCACCGTGCCGCCTTCCAGGTCCACGCAGAGAAACATGGGGACGCGCGTGGTGGATTGCGAGTCGCGCAGCAGCTTCCAGGTTTGGCTGGCGCTCTCAATGTTGCGGGCAAAAAGAATGACGCCGCCGGGCTGGATCGTGGACAGCATGGTGCGCAACTGCGAATCCATCTCCAGGCCGTCATAACCCATGATGAGGAGCTGGCCAATCTGCCGGCGCAAGTCCAATGTCGTTTTCTTAGCCATCGCCTCCGATTATACGAAGTCCTTGGGAATTGCCAGAATTGCCAAGATTGCCAACATTGACAAATGGGCGCAAGCTGGAAGCTCGCAGCACAAATCCATTACCTCCATCTTTCCTTGGGGAAATGCGCGGCTTGACTGCCGAGTCTTCCTCAGCGCGAATTCTGCCAATCATCAATTTTTGGCAATCTTGGCAATCCTGGCAATGGGCACGGGGGAGGGGGCGCAGCCAGTCCCGAGGCGTGATTCGTCGGGGTTCTTGACTGCGCCCTTTTGGCAGGAGAGCTTACATTCCTTGCTCATCGGCGGAAGGTCCGTAAATCGCGGGGACAGGAATATTATTCAGGCGCAAATAAACGCCCAGTTGCGCGCGATGGTGCACGTTATGGTTCAGAACCCACGTGCGCAAGCAGGCGATCTTGGGCATGGTGAACAGCACCTGGCCGTTGTTGAGCAGCGACCACGGCTTGCTCAGCTCTTGGTCGCTGACACCGGCCAGCGCCGCGCGGGCTTCAGCCACATGTTTATCGAATCGCTCCAAAAGTTCCTTGGTGGACGCGGGCGCCGGAGGCGGCTGCATGGCCTTGCCGCCAGGGGCCAGATCAATGGAATCCTGGGAGATGGTGTAGGTGGTCCAGGAAGGGATTTCTGAAAGATGCCCGGCCAGCCACAGCATGGTGCCGGATTTTTCATGGGGTTTCCAGCCGAACTTGGCTTCCGGAACGCGCTCCAGCGTGCGGCGGGTGCCGGCCATTTCCTGGTCAAATTCCGGTAACAGCGATTGGCTAAGCGACATGGCGGGTGGTTCCTCCAAGGGTCGTTTCACTGGCAGGGAGGAATGTAACCGAATAAAAAGCGAAAGTCAAGGGCCGAGAAGAAAAATTTCACAAAAACGCGGAGACAGGGAGGGACAGTGGCGGAGGGCGCCGAAGGTGGGTGCCGAGGGCGAGTGTCGCCTGGTTCCCAGCAAGGCCCGTTCGTTTCCGGGTCGAATGCGCTCGTGTTCGTTTGGGTTGCGGCTTCGTCGCCCCGCCTTGCCCGCCTCCGCCTGCCCAGGCCCTAATGTAACGGCAGGGTGACGCGGAGAAGCTTCTGCTCATCGCGGGCGATGAACGAGGCTGTTTCGGGCTCAGTGGTGAAGCTCAGGCTCCAGTACACCACGTGGCCATAGGCTTTGCTTTCTTGTCCGTCAATCCTCACACGGGCGTGATTACCATCAATGCCGTGGATCTCGTATCCGTAGTGTTTGAAGTCCTTGCTGAATCTAAGACCGTTCATGCCCAACACGTCGTATTCCGGGCCGGGCTGGCCATCCACGACCAGGCGTCGCAGGGCGCGATTGGTGCTGCGGTTCATGAAAAGCTTGCCACCCCGCACGATTTCGTAAGCCAAGTGGTGGTCGGGCTCGTTGGTCACGTAGATCCACTGCACAAAGCTGACGACGCGTTTGCCCGGAAATTTTGCCCCCGGCTTGTTGTCGCGCACCTCCACAAAGTCCTCGCCCTGCTGGCCGACATACGCGAAGTGCCGTCCGTCCGCGGAGAAAATAATCGGACTCACGATGTCATCAAAGGCCGGCCCTGGCTGGTTCCCGACGAAGACCACAACGTCGCCGGCCGCCCGGCGCGCGGCGTACACCAGCTTGCCTTCAGGATCAAATACCGGATTTGAGAGCCCGTGGAATTCGGGAACGAAGTCCAGCGCGCCGGTGACCATCTGTCCTTCGAAAAACCCCTTGCCTTCAAAGGTGGCGTCCTGCGCATGGCCGTCGAGTACCACGGTGCCGCGCGGCTTGGCCTTCCAGCCGGATTTTACGATGGCGCCGGCATAAGCGTAATGCTTTCCGTCCGGTGAAAAAGCAATGTCGCTCACCACGGCAAAGCCCGGACCGGTTGCGCCGTCCACCACATACATCCACTCCAGATCATGAAATCTGGGCAAATGAGGGGAAGTGGCCACATAGAAACGGCTGCCGCCGGGGTTGAAGCCCCAGTGTCTGTAGTCAAAAGTGTCCATCTCCGGCCCGGTTTCTTTTCCGTCCACCAGGGCCACCCATTTCTTTCCATGTTTGCCCAAGTAGGCCAGATGTTTGCCGTCGCTTGAATACTGGGGAAGAGAAATTTCTTCGTACTCCGGTCCGCGAGCGGCGCCATCCACAAACAGGCGGCATTTCTTTCCACGGCAGGCGCAGTAGGCAAATGAGCTTCCGTTGGGCTGCCATTTAAAAACCGACACCACAGAGGACTCTTCTGAATACTCTTTGGCATCGTAGATGAGCACCCACTTGGTATCGCGCTTGGCAATGAAGGCCAGGTGGGCTTCGTCAGGCGAGAACTCCAGATGCCTGACTTCATCGTAAGCGTCCCCCTGCTGCTTGCCGTCAAGGCGCACGATGGTCCGGTCGTCACGTTTTTCCGCCCATGCAAGATGGTGAGCGGAGTCGGTGATCTGGACGAGTTCCGCGCCCGCCGGAAGCTCGGCGATGAGTTCTTCATGAAAACTAGGAGGGGCGCTCTGGGCCCCGCAAGACAAAACTACGCAGCAAGAAAACAAAAAGCAGGCAATTGTCAGTCGCATAAAACCAGCTTTCCCCGGACAATAGTGCACAAAATGCCAAAAACGTTACAAAGTATTTTTACCCGGGCGGCTGAAGAAACTGTGCAACCAATGAAAGCAGTGGACCTATGGCTCTGGGCGGACCCAGATGATTTCTAGTCCACAGTAGCCGCTGTTATCGGGACCAATTGTTTCGCATCCGGAGAAATGCGGCCCTTGGGGCCGAATACTTTGGTTGATTGTCTCCACTCATCAAGAACGCGGCCCTCAGAATCAGTGACTCTCCAGGGCTCCAGGATGAGCCGCCGTTCTTCTTCAAATTCGAAATCGCCCGACTCAAAAGGGATGCTGGACGCTTCCGGTGGAGGAGCATCGGTGCCGGCGAGGTAGGTACGAGGCTGCAACGCGCCGGCCATGTAAGTGCGTTTGGCTTCTGCCTTCTCCCGAGTCGGGCCCTGAATGATGAGATCCACCAATCCAGTCAGCAAATGACCATGCGACAGGAACTTGGGCAGATCATCAGCCAGCTTTCGTAGCCTGCCCACGGGGGAATAGACCTTCTGGAGGAGCCACCGGTAAGCAGCGACAAAGTCATCCGCGTTCTCGCGCACGGGCCGGGTCACCAGCGTGTATCCGGTGAAGTCCCGCAGCAGCGCATTGGGCATCAGGGCCGGAGTTTCCTGCGCGGCCAGCCGATGGAAATGAGGGGTACCAGGAATAGGGGACTCAAAGCAGATAAAACTGGGAACGTGCAAGCCGCACTCATGCAAGGATTGAGGCACGGACTGTATGTACTTCCAGTCGTCCACCATGGGATTGAGCATGAGCCCGGATTCCACCAGGATCCCATGCTTGTGGCACTCGTCCATAACCATCTTGGTCTTATCGAGCGCGTTTTGAAATTTATTCATATCGGCAATGGCTTCAGGGTTGAAGCTTTCCAGACCCATGAACAAAAACCTGCATCCGGAGCGCGAAAGCATCTTGACTATTTGCAGGTTGCTAATGGCGTTAAAGGTTATGGCCGATCCCCAGGAGATCTTCAAGGGCTCGAGTGCGGCGCACAACTCTTGCAAGTAGGAAAGGTTTCCACCGATGTTGTTGTCATTGAAGGCAGCCATCTTCAGCTTGTAATTGGGAACTAACCCTCGCAGAACGCGCTGGGCTTGCCGAATGTCGCGCACTACAGTGTCCGTTGGCCGGACCTGATGCCTGGTTCCAATGCCGGTCAAGGCGCAGAACTCGCACATGAAAGGACAACCGCGAGTCACTTCCAGTGAAATCGGCAGAAGTTGCTGCTGGGCGGCAAGTTCAAACCGAGGAGCCGGGAGGCGCGCCGGATCGTACGGTGAACCCAGGTAAACCGGCTGCAGTTCGCCCTTGGAAAAATCTTCATAGATGCGCGGAACTGCGCTCTCAGGATCGCCAATCACAATGGCATCAAAGTAAGGACGGCAAAGATTCGAATACGTGCTGGCCAGAGTACCACCCAGCACGGTCTTCGCTCCCCGCCTTCTCCAGTAATGGGAGATCTGCCGGGCTCGGTCAAAGTCCGCATGAAGACAGGAAATAAACAAGAGATCGTAGTCTTTTTGCCAATCGGGATCTCGCCAAGTGTCATTCACTACTTCCACGTCCTCATGCGGGGGAAGAAGCGAGGCAATCAGTGGCCCGATTTGCGGTTGAAGAGCCCCGCGATGGTGGGCCCCGCGCCTGTGAAAATCCACAAAAACTGAAATGATTCCTACGCGCACCGGTCTATCCTTGGAATCGTGCAGAGACCTTGAGTGAAACTGGAGACTAGCTTGTTTATAGTTGGGAACGGTAACAGATAAGCCCTGGAAGCTCAAGGAATAAAGCGGACCTAGGTGTGGCCGTATAGAAGTCCAACAGTGATTAGGGAATACTTAGAATCTATATTAATGGTTTGCACTATGTTTCATACTTGTTTCTTTAGCTCATTCAGCAGATTCAGCGCGTCCAGCGGCGTCAGGTTGTTCAGGTCGGCCTCTTTCAGGCGGTCCACAATCTTCTGCGAGAGCGGCGTAAACATGGTCAACTGCATCTGCGGTTCGGCGTCACGCGTGCCCGGAGCCAGGTGCTCCGTAGCTTGGTGTTCAGCGTTTTCGTGTTCGTGCAGCACTTCGCGCGCCCGGCGAATCACCTCCGGCGGCAAGCCGGCCAGCTTGGCTACTTCGATCCCGTAACTTCGATCGGCCGCGCCCGGCTCCACTTTGCGCAAGAAGACAATCCCGCCGCCCGTCTCTTTCACTGAGACATGGAAGTTCTTCACGCCGGGAAGCCTGTCAAGCTCGGTCAGCTCGTGATAGTGCGTGGCAAACAGCGTCTTGGCCCGGCTGGTGGAGTGAATGTATTCGATCACCGCCCAGGCAATCGCCAACCCATCATAGGTAGAAGTCCCGCGGCCGATTTCGTCCAGCAGGATCAATGACCGCGCGGTGGCCGTATTGAGGATGGCGGCGGTCTCGGTCATTTCCACCATGAATGTCGAGCGTCCGCGGGCCAGATTGTCACTGGCGCCGATGCGGGTGAAGATGCGGTCTGTAACCGGCAGGCGCGCCGATCGCGCCGGAACAAAGCTGCCCATCTGCGCCATAAGAACAATGAGCGCCGTCTGCCGCAGATACGTGGACTTGCCGCCCATGTTGGGTCCGGTGATGAGCAAAATACCGTGCGTGGTCGCGTTGAGATAAAGATCATTGGGGACAAAGCGGTCACTCACGCCGGAGATGTCCAGCTGCTCCAGCACGGGATGGCGGCCGTCAATAATTTCCAGGGCGTTGGCATCGGCGGCAGAAGGGGATCGGGTGGACGATGGTCCAGCGGTAGTTGGCTCAGAGACAGCAAACTGCGGCCGGCAATATCCGCGATTCTGCGCGATGTACGCCAGCGACGCCAGCACATCCACTTCCGCCACGGCCAAAGAAGTCTGCCGGATGCGCTTAGCTTCGGCGGCGATCGCCGTCCGTAACTCAGCAAACAGCCGCCGCTCAATCTCCACAATCTTTTCCTGCGCGTCCAGGACCTTGGCTTCGTACTCTTTCAGCTCCGGCGTGGTGAAGCGCTCGGCGTTCACCAGCGTCTGCTTGCGTTCGTAATCGGGCGGCGCGTGATGCAGGTTGGCTTTGCTGATCTCAATGTAATAGCCGAAAACCGAGTTGAACTTGACCTTGAGCGAGCCGATCCCGGTGCGCTTGCGTTCGCGCTCTTCAATCTGCGCGATGTACTGCTTGCTGTTGCGGCTGAGATTGCGCAGCTCGTCCAGCTCCGCGTCCAGGCCGGGCTGGATCACGCCGCCATCGGCCAGAGTGAGCGGCGGCTCGGGAACAATGGTTTTTTCGATGCGCTCGCGCAGATCAGCCAACTCGTCCAGTAGGGAATGGAGTTCAGTGAACCGGGCAGACGACAAACCAGTTTCATTCACACCCTTCTCTCCGGAGAGTGTGACGTTCAACCGCCCCAGCGCCGCCCGCACCAGCGGTATGCGATTCAGGCTGGCGCATAAGGCGAGCACGTCGCGCGGGTTGGCGGTCTCCAGGGTCACGCGGCTCAGCAGACGCTCAACGTCCAGCACGCCTTCCAGCGCACGCCGTAATTCTTCGCGGGCGATGAAGTCCTTCACCCCAGCTTCCACCGCGTCCAACCTGTGGCCGATTTCCACCACGTTGATGGACGGCCGCAGCATCCACGAGCGCAGCAGGCGCTTGCCCATGGGCGTGAGCGTGGCATCCAGCGCGCGGAAGAGCGTAACTTCCGTCCCGGTGTTGGCGAACAGCGGCTCCACCAGTTCCAAATTGCGGACGGTGACCGCGTCCAGCACCAGGTATTCCTGGCGGTCGTAAAAACCGATGCGGTCCACGTGTTGCAGCGTGCCCTTCTGCGTGGAGCGCACGTAATGCAGGATGGCCCCGGCCGCGGTGGCGGCTGCGGGCTTGCCTTCCAGGCCAAAGCCTTCCAGCGACAACACGCCGAACTGGTTCTCCACCAGCGGGATGGCGTAGTCGGGCGAGAAGACCCAGTCGTCCAGCGGCGTTTCGGTGAAGCGGACCCGTTCGGCGTTCGCGCGGGAGGAATCAGCCAGCCTGCCAAGGTCGCCGGTGCGAGGAAGGGCGGACGGCGTGGAAGTTTGTTCGGCGGCTGGCGACGCGGCAACGCTGCCACTCTCAGATGCGCCTTCATGCAAAGGAACTTCTGCTGGCGCTCCCGCGCTGGCGTTATTCAATGGCGCGCGATCAAACAGCGGCAATCCCCTTGGATACAAGACTTCACGCGGGCGCAGTTGCTGCAACTCTTCCAGAATACGGCGTTCGGCGTCCGGGCCGCGAAATTCCGTGGCGCGAAATTCTCCTGTGGAAAGATCCAGTGCCGCCAAGCCCACTGCCCCGCCGCTTCCCGGAGAAGTCGCCCGCGCCAGCGCCGCCAGAAAGTTGTTGTCTTCCGCTCCCACGCTGGAATCAATCGCCGTCCCCGGCGTGAGCACGCGCGTCACTTCGCGCCGTACCAGCTTCTTCGCCAGCCGGGGATCTTCCATCTGCTCGCAGATGGCCACCTTGAATCCCTTGCGCAGCAGCTTCGACAAATAGCCTTCCGCAGCGTGATACGGCACGCCGCACATGGGGATGGCCTGGTCCTTTTCTTTGTTGCGCGAAGTGAGCGTGATCTGCAGCTCTTTGGCTGCCACCACAGCGTCTTCAAAGAAGAGTTCGTAGAAATCGCCGAGGCGGAAGAAGACCAGAGCGTTGGGATGCTGCTTCTTAATGGCGGCATATTGCCGCATCAGCGGAGTGGAGGGCTCGGTCATGGCCTAGTGAATGGATTATAGAGCGTCTTTTGCAGGGGAGATAAATTCCACCACGGAGGCACGGAGACACGGAGGAAAGCAAGGGTCGCCAGGATATAGAAAGGGATCTTCCGCAGGCTTGTTGGTTTGCCACCAGGCCAGATCGCTCTATTGTCAAAGGGGCGTTAATTAGCTAATATACATTAGCTAATAGCTTATGAAGACTTTCACCATTCACCAAGCCAAAACCAACCTGTCCAAGCTCATCGAAAAGGCGTGCCAGGGTGAGGAGATCGTGATCGCACGCGGTCCGGAGCCGGTGGTCCGTCTGGTCCCGATTGCCGACACCAAAGGCCGCCGCCAGCCGGGAGCATTGCGCGGCAGATTGCGCGTGGGGCCGGAGTTCTTTGAGCCGCTGCCGGCAGAAGAGCTGGCTGGCTGGGAGTAGGCCGACATGCGTTTGCTGCTGGACACCCACGCCCTTCTCTGGTGGTTGAGCGACGACCCGGCGCTGTCTGCACCGGCGCGGAAATTGATTGCGCGTGCCAACAATACGGTCCTGGTGAGCGCGGCCTCCGCCTGGGAGATTGCCACCAAAATTCCGTTTGGGAAAACTGCCAGACGCGGCTGACTTGGTGGCAGACTTCCCAGGTTACCTGGCGCGGGAACGGTTTGAGAGCTTGCCCATTTTGTCGGAACACGCCGTACGGGCAGGCTTGCTGCCCGGGCCGCACAAAGATCCGTTTGACCGGATGCTGATCGCCCAGGCCCAAGCCGAAGGCGTACCTGTGATCAGCAACGACGTCGCATTGGATGGCTACAGCGTACGCCGCCTCTGGTGAGCATCGAGTAAAGCTAAGACATCCAGGCAGCATCAGGGCCAGTCGGTAAATGCCTTCCCCCTCCGCACCATCGCCGCGGCAATTTCCTTGAGCAGCTTGGCCGCGACCATGGCCGTCTGATCGTGGAAGTCGCGCGTCGGGTTGTATTCCACAATGTCGGCGCCGACGATAGGCACACGCAGGCTTTGGATCATCGTCAGCGCGTCGCGGACGGACATCCCACCCGGCTCGTAGTGCGACACGCCGGGAGCAAACGCTGGATCAAGCACGTCAAGATCAAAGGAAATGTAAAGCGGGCCTGCAAGATTCCATGGCGCAAAGCGGTGCAGCTCACGCATGGTGATCACTTCCGCGCCGAACCTCTTTGCCTGCTCGGCCTGATGGCCGTTGATGGTGCGAATCCCTACTTGCACCAGCCGCCGCGCCAGTTTTTCTTCCATGATGCGCGCGAAAGGACACGCGTGCGAGAGATGGTTGCCGCCGAGCTGGTCATACAGGTCTGGATGAGCGTCAAAATGCAAAATCGTCAGGTCAGGCCAGCGCGGGCGGAAGCCTTTCACAATGGGATAGGTGATGGAATGGTCGCCACCCAGGCAGATCAGCGGATGACCCAGGCCCAGAGTCCGCCATACGCCGGCTTCAATCGCGGCGAACGCGGGGATGGGATTTTCCGGAAGCTCCAGGTCGCCGGCATCGTTGAATGAATTGGGTCTGCCCAGATCCAAGCCGTCTTCCGTCCACAGATTGGTGGAGTCCGAGTAAAGCGCCGCGCGAATCAACTTTGGCGCCTGCGCCGGCCCGCGCAGAAAACTGGAGTTGGCGTCAAAGGGAATGCCCAGCAGGGAAATGGTTTCCTGAGCGGGATGGGCATCGGCGGCCATTAGCGTGCGGTTGCAAGGACGAAAACTATTTTTACTGGGCTTTTGTCGGGCGAAAGTCTCTGATGGTCAAGACACAGAAGGGATCGCCCACAGGAACAGGAAAAGGCGGCGTCCTTGGCTTCTTGAGGTGGGCCTCAGTAAAGCTAAGACGAAGACCTTCGGACGGCTGCTTCGGAATATCTTCCAGCTTCGCCGCGGGCACAAAACCGTTGTTGCGCCACAGGAACAGCTGGACAAAATTATCAAATGTGTCTTCTCCGTCCTTTTCGCTGCCCACCTTGAATAGTTTAAATTCGGGCCAGCTTCGGCGGTAAAACTCCTCGACTTCCGCTATAGTCATGGGAAGAACGTATTGATAGATGCGCAGCTCAGGGTAGTCCTTCCATCGGCCCTCAACAGCGCTTTGCACGGTATCTTCGGTTTCCTTGGGCAAGAAGGCTGCCTTGTCGGGCAAGGGGATCCGCTTGGCATCCATGAGCAGCAAGTACATGAGATGGGTGCCGGCGCCGACATCCCGCATCACTTCAATCGCTTCATCGCGCTGACGGTTGCGGGCCAGATAGTTTGCCAGTGTTTCCCGGTACAGGACGTTGCGGGGATCGAGTTCCACCGCCTTTCGGCCCGCCTGCACCGCCAGATTCAGGTCCACGTAGACCCAGGCCATAGTGTCGTTACGCCAGCCAAAATTGCGGATGCCATAAAGCCGCTCCTTCCAGTAATAAGCGGCGGCATTGTTGGGTTGCAACGCGACCACGCGATCACAATATCCTGCCGCGCGGTCCGCCTTCTCGCGCCGCGACTTTTCCGCCTCTCCTAAATCCTGGGCCATTTTGGATTTGCCGCTGAGAGCGACCGGGGTAAACATGATCTCTGCCCGGGTTAAGCGCGCGGCCAGCAACAGCGCTTCTACGTCATCCGGCTGGGAGGCCAGGTAGTCGCTCAATTGCTTGGTCGCTTCCAGGATGCCTTTCTGGAGCTGTTGCTCAGAAACAGAGATTGGTTTGGCTGCTTCAACTGCCTCCGCCATTTCGGCCAATTTCTGGATCTTTTCAAATGAGGGCTTCTTCGCCCCGCCCGCACTGCACCAGAGAGCCAGTTGGAGGGAAAGAACGCAGCCTGTAATGCCGCAGGCGCGTTTCATATAGGACCATTTTGGTAAGGTTTGCATAGTCGCCTCCTTTTGAGACGTTCGATGAGGCAGCCCGTGGAGACCCTAGGGCGTCTTGGGGGGATTCTTACCCAGGAATCATACTCCTATTCTTTAGGATGTCGTGCAGCAATCTCCTTGAAAACGCGGCCAGCAGAGGATTGTCGAGCGATGTCAGCACTCAGGGCGCAGATTGCGGCAGCGCCGGCAACGAGCGAGCTTGTAAATTGATTGACAGAGGTAGCGCGCTCATCTAATGTTGAACATGTTCATATAAAGATTTCAGCCATGAACGCCTCCCGCACCTTTCTCACCGCCGAATGGCGAATGGCCGCCATGCTCAACTATGAAGTTGACGCCGCCTTGCTGGAGAAGCTCGTTCCTTCGGGGACCGAGCTCGATCGCTGGCAGGGCAAGCTCTTCGTCAGCCTGGTGGGATTCCGGTTTCTGAATACCAAGGTACTGGGGATGGCGATTCCGTTCCATCGCAACTTTGACGAAGTGAATCTGCGTTTTTATGTCCGCCGGCGGGCGGGGGACGAAGTCCGGCGCGGCGTGGTGTTCATCCGCGAGATTGTTCCGCGATGGGCCATCGCCACCGTGGCGCGGGTGGTTTACAACGAGAACTACGTCGCCCTGCCCATGTGGCACCGCATCGACCCGCGCGAGGACGGCGGCGTCAACGCCGAGTATGGCTGGCGGACCAGCCAGGGCCGGAACCAAATCCACCTGAGAACGTCTGGCGCAGCCACGCTGCCGGAAGAAGGGTCGGAAGAACAGTTCATCACCGAGCATTATTGGGGCTACGCTGCGCAGCGTGACGGCGGCTGCGTGGAGTATCGCGTGGAGCATCCTTCCTGGCGAGTGTGGCGGGCGGCGAGCGTCCAATTTGAAGGCCACACCGAAGATCTCTACGGCCCCGAACTGGCGGCGGTGCTGAAACGCAGGCCGGCGTCGGCATTTCTGGCCGAAGGATCAGAAGTTACCGTGCGCAAGGGAAGCAGACTCATGAAAGATGACGGTGGTTAGCACGACCACCTCTACCGAAGGGTAGCTTCGTGCTTCAGGCATTCGACTGCCACGATCGGAACTGGTATAAACAACTCCGTCGGCAGAGCACGCGGCTAGTTTGAATCTCAAGCTGGTCTTGTTATCGCTCACCGATACTTGGTTCGACTCCAAGCTTTGACATGGGTGTAAACCATTACGTCCCGTGCGGCGGAGCCAGCCTTCGGGTAAACCGGGTTTCAGCCCTGTGGGTTCAGCCCCCCGTTGCAACCTGGTGGCTCTGCCGTGTGGGCTTATCGGGGAGGGTTCCGGCGCATGGTCGAATTTGTGGCAGTTCTGGCGGTGGCGGTCGTAACGCTGGCCCTGGCGATCAGGCTGTTTCCCTTCAAACGCATGATTGTTTACGAGTATCAGAAAGCGTTGAAATACTACAAAGGACGCTGTACCGGCACTTTGGGTCCAGGAAGCTATTGGTTCTTTCCCCGCTCCACCTCCATCGTGCCCGTCGACATGCGGCCGGAATTCGTGACGATCCAGGGGCAGGACGTTTTGAGCTCCGACGGGGTTACGCTGAAGATCAGCCTGGCTGCCGAGTTTGAGGTTGCAGACGCCAACCTGGCTGTCAACAAGAATGCGAACTATCGCACCAGCCTGTACCTGACGCTGCAACTGGCGTTGCGCGAAATCGTCGGCAAGGAAAAAATTGAGGCGGTGCTGGAAAACCGCAACGGGATTGGCGCTCAACTGATGGAGCTGACCTCAGGCAAAGCCTCAGACTACGGATTGAAGCTGATCAAGGCCGATGTGAAAGACATTATGTTCTCCGGTGATATGAAAAACGCGTTCTCTCAAGTAGTAAAAGCCCAGAAGGAAGGTCAAGCAGCGCTGGAGCGTGCGCGAGGAGAAACCGCCGCCCTGCGCAGCCTGGCAAATGCTGCCCGGACCATGGACGACAATCCAAATCTTCTTCAACTCCGCGCGCTCCAGACAATCTCTGAGTCTTCCGGCAATACGCTAGTGTTGGGCGTTCCTGATCAGTTTTCGGTCCCCAGACGTTCTGAGAAACGCGGGGGCGCTCAGGGCAAGAAGGAAGAATAAAGCCCCGTCCAAACCTGCAGCGGGCAGCTTGATTCTCTCTTACGAAAGCGCGTCTTTCGCGCCGGACGACTGTCGGATTTTCAACCCGCACAGGTGAACCACCCACGGTACAAGTCCTTCCGGTGTTTGTGTTCGCTCGACACAGGTGTGGGTCCTGTTTGGCCTGGTATCAAGACCTTCGCGAAACGAGCAAGTGCTTGTAAATAAGCCATTTAGCAGGAAGGCCTGATGGCACGCAGTGTGCACTATCCACCAGCGCAAATCCCCCGACCAATCTGAAAACTCAGGAGGCCCGATCCATGAAGCGGGTTCTTGCTCTAACTGCTGTAGCTTTAGTGTTTGCTATGTCCTTGGTTGGCTGCGGAAGCAGCAACCCTGCCGTAAATGCGACCAACGCATCCATCTTCACGGGGGACGCAGTCAATCCGGCGATCCTCAAGTTTGAACTGACGATCAGCGCCGTCACACTGACAGGCACATCGCCCACCCCGACGACCGGTAATCTTCTGAGCAAGCCGGCGGAGGTTGAATTCGTGCACCAAGCCGGCACCTTCGAGCCTCTGGCTCTGATCAACATTCCTGCCGGAACATATTCTGGCGCTACCCTGACGGTTGGCAACCCTGAGTTGGTGGTCGTAAACGGCACAACGCCGGCCAGCGTCCCGGTCACGCTTTCGGGCAGCACGGTTACCGTGAGCTTCAGCCCGGCCGTCACGGTCACCGCCACCAGCAACTCGCAGATCAACTTCGATCTCGACCTGGCGTCTTCGGTCACGCTCAACGGCAGCCCGACGATCACTTCGGCGACGGTCGCCCCTAAATTCAACGTGACCACGTCCACGGTGAACGCCTCTGGCAATGAAGACAGCGACAGCGGAGAAATCGACGATGTGCACGGCAACGTCACGAACATTACCGCTCCGAACTTTACCGTCCAGACCAAAGAAGCAACTCTCACGTTCGCCACTGACACCAGCACCCAATTCAAAGACGGCATTACCCAGCTTTCTGACATGAAGGTGGGCGACATCGTGGAAGTGGACGGCAAGACCAAGGCTGACGGCACCAAGCTGGCGACCAAGGTCGAGAGGGAAAGCACATCGTCCGGCGATGAAGCTGAAGGCGTGATCAGCGCGGTGACCGGCGCTCCGGCTACGGCCATTACCATTGCGCACCAGGTCAGCGCCTCGACTCCAGCTGCGCCTCCTGTGACTGTGGACATCACGATCAACGCTTCCACGGTGTTCAGCGTGCGCGCCGACAAACTCAGCGTGAGCGCTCCGGCGTTTGACGCTTCGCACATCGGCAAAGGCCAGCGCATTGAAGCTGACGCCGCCGCTGCCGGCTCGCCGCTGGTGGCCACCAAACTGAAACTGCGCGAGCAGGGTATTGTAGGGACGGTAGCAGCATCGCCGGCCCCGACCGCCAGTGCGTTCACCTTGACCATCGATCCGGCCTCGGCGTTCGGCAAGCTGAGTGGGGCGACCTCAGTGGCCGTGACTATCCCGAGTGGCGGAAACGTGAAAGTAACGCCCACGGCCGGCGCCACCGTACTGGTACGCGGTCTGGTGTTCGTCAACGGCGCTACCTACACGATGATCGGTACTCGCGAAGACAACAATTAACCAGGAGTTTCTCCTCGCATGTTCTTTTTTTGGGGCCCGCTACGGCGGGCCTCTTTTTCTTTTTTAGACGCCTTGCGGGAAACCTGCGGCGATCCTTCTATTGACGCCATCCCGCGCAGGTGGTTTCCTTAGACAGCATGGAATTGCGCAAAGATCCCATCACACGCTCCTGGGTCATCGTGGGCGACGACGCGGAGAAGCCTGTACAAAGCGGCTATTGCCCGTTCTGTCCCGGATCGCCCAACGCCCCGCAGGTAATCACCACGTTGGGCTCCAGCGAGCCCGGCGCCGGACCGGTGATGGCCATGGTGCATCCTTCGCCCCTGTACCGCATTGAGGGCGAGCCGCATCGCCACGCCGAGGGCATCTATGACGCCATGAACACCGTGGGCGCGCATGAAGTCCTGGTGCAGAGCATCCGGCACGATATTGAGCTGTGGCAGTCCTCTGACGCCGAGATCTCGCAATTCCTCACCCTGGCCGCGCAACGCATACAGGACTTGAAGCATGACATTCGCTTCAAATACGTGACCATGTTCAAGAATTACGGGCAGCCGGCCGGCCAGGAATTTGGACATCCGGTTTCGGAAATCACCGCCACCACCTTTGTCCCGCGCCGCGTGCTGTACGAGCTGCGCGCGTGCCGCGACTACTATCAGGAAAAAGAGCGGTGCGTTTTCTGCGACACTTTGGGTCAGGAACTGCGCAACCCGGTGCGGATCGTGGAGACCCGCGGCAACTATGTGGCGCTGTGTCCGTTTGCCTCGCGCGTGCCTTACGAACTCTGGATCATGCCGCAGAAGCACGATTCCTCCTTCGAGCGTTCCATCAACGCCAAGGCAGCGCATCTGGCCGACCTGAGCAGCCTGATTCGCCACACCTTCCAGCGCGTGCTCAGCATCGCTGAGTCCTTTCACATGGTGCTGCACACCGTCCCCAACACCTACCAGAAATCGAACGTGCTGCAGTACTGGAAGACCGTGGACGAGGACTACCACTGGCACATTGAAATCCTGCCCATCATGGTCGCCAAGGCCAAACCGTATTTCCTCAAAGAGGTTTACTACACGCCGATTTCGTCCGAAGTGGCGGCAGAACGTTTGCGGAAGTTGGAGACAAGATAAGGCAGTAATTAGCAATTGGCACTTAGCAATCAGCCGCGCAAAGTTCTCCGTAAGTTTATGATTTAGATAAGCTTTCGGCGACAGCCCCGACTCTTCATAGGGTCAAATCCCTGTGTTCGCGTTTGGGAGAAGCCATTGGGTTTTCGGCTAAAGGCCAATTGCTAGTTGCCAGTTGCTAGCTGCTCATTACCAGTGTGTGCGCTTCGTCACTCCTTGGATGAGAGAAACGCGTCTATAATTTTCAATTAACTCCATGCCCTTATTCTGGTTACGAGTCGCGCTGTCGCTCTACACCGTAGGCCTGATCTACGCTTTGGCGTCATTCTGGGGCGGACGCCAGGTGCTCACTCGCATCACCATGCCCGCGGTGGGCTTGGGCATGACCTTCCATTTTGTCGCGCTGATTGAAAACGCCATGGGGACAGGCGCCTGGACGCCGGCTTCCATGCACGAACTGGAGTCCATGCTGGCGTTTCTCTTGATGGTTTTTTTCTTTGTGGTTTACGCCCGATACCGGGCCACCGCTCCCGGCCTGCCGGTTTTCCCGCTGGTGTTCCTGCTGACCGCTTCGGCGGCGCTGGGATCAAACACTGTGTCGTCGCCCAACCCGTTGTTTGTCAGCAGGCAGTGGATTTTCATCCACGTTGGCCTGATCTTTATCGGATACTCGGCGCTCCTGTTCAGTTTCATTGCCAGCATCCTGTACTTGATCCAGGAGCGATCTCTCAAGGCAATCAAGACCAAAGCAACCACCAACAGCTTCTGGACCAAGTTGCCCGCGCTGGCGGTGATTGATGAGATCGGCTACAAGTGCCTGATCTGGGGATTTCCTTTTATGACCCTGGGGCTGATCGCCGGCGCCATTCTGGGCGAATCCAAGCAGGGAGCAGCCTACTTTTACGACGTGAAGATCGTGATCTCCATCGTCACCTGGGTGCTGTATGTGATGGTGTTGTACACGCGCTGGAGCGCCGGCTGGCGGGGACGCCGCGCCGCCTACCTGGCGACGTTTGCTTTTGCCACCGCGGTCCTGGCTTGGGCCGCCAACAATTTGAGCCATACGCACAAGTTTATTGCCAAATGAAATTCCACCTCATCGGCGTAAATCACTTGAGCGCACCGCTGGAGATGCGCGAGCGGCTGGCTGTCCCGGAGACCCGGCTGCCGGAGGCGATTGGCGCCCTGGTGAAACAGCCCGGCGTGGACGAAGGCATGGTGATCTCCACTTGCAATCGCGTGGAACTGATCGCCAGCACGCAGTCGCACGCCGACTTGCGCGGATTCTTGCACAGCTACTTCGGCGTGAGCGGGGACGCCATCGGCTCAAATCTTTATGAATTCCGCGAGCGTGAAGCCGTGCGCCACGTTTTCCGCGTGGCTTCCAGCCTGGATTCCATGGTGGTGGGCGAAGCGCAGATCCTGGGCCAGGTGAAAGAGGCTTACACCGTTGCCCGCGGACTGGGAGCGGTCCACTCCAAGCTGGAGGCTCTGCTGTCCCGCGCGTTTGCCGTCGCCAAGAAGGTCCGCTCAGAGACTTCCATCGGCAGCTCCAGCGTTTCCGTTGCGTCCGTGGCGGTGCAACTGGCGGAACGGATCTTTGGATCGCTGCAAGGCAAGACGGTATATCTGGTGGGCGCCGGTAAAATGGCGGAACTCGCCGCTCGCCACCTGATCAGCCACGGGGCCGCGCGCATCATCATCAGCAATCGCACCTACGCGCGCGCTGAGGAACTTGCCGAAGAGTTCAACGGCCAGGCCATTCCTTTTGAGCGTCTCTACGACACCGCCGGCCAGGCTGACATTATTCTCACCTCCACCGGAGCGGCTGATCCGCTGTTTCGCCGCGAGCACGGCGAAGCTCTGCTGAAAGGCCGGCGCAATCGTCCCATGTTCTTCATTGATATCGCTGTCCCCCGCAACGTGGCCGCGGAAGTCAACGAACTCGACGGTATCTTTGTGTATGACGTGGACGACCTGCAGTCGGTGGCCAGCACCAACAGCGCGGAGCGTAAAAAAGAAGCTGAGCGGGCGGAGAAGATCGTTGAAACCGAAGTGGACCGTTTTGCCGCGCGCATGAAGTCTCTGCATTTCGTCCCCACGATTCTTTCCCTGCAGGAATATTGTGAAACCATTCGTCAAGCTGAGGTTGATAGGATTCGTGGCCGCCTCGGCGGGATTTCTCCCGACCAGGAAGCCGCCATTGACGCCATGACCCGCGGCATCATCAACAAACTGCTGCACACGCCCATTACCACGCTGAAGTCGTCGGCTGCCCATCCGGAGGCTGAGACCATCCATGAAATGATTCGCCGCATCTTTAACTTGGACAGCGGCCAAAACAACGGAAAGCCCAAAGGCTAATGGCCAACCTTCGCATCGGCTCGCGCGGTTCCCAACTGGCGCTCTGGCAGGCCAATCACGTGGCCGGGCTGCTGCGCGCCCAGGGCCACGCCGTGGAAATTGAAATCATCAAGACCACGGGCGACAAAATCCTGGACGTGGCGCTGGCCAAGGTTGGCACCAAGGGCATGTTCACCAAAGAAATTGAAGAAGCCCTGGCGGCGAAGCGCGTTGACTTGGCGGTGCACAGTTTGAAGGACGTACCCACCGAGCTTGATCCGCAGTTTACCCTGGCCGCCATCATGAAGCGCGAAGACCCGCGCGACGCCTTCATCTCCGTGAAGTATGCGGCGCTGGGCGATCTGCCGCAGGGCGCCAAAGTCGGCACCAGCAGCTTGCGTCGGCAATGCCAGTTGAAGTCCTTGCGGCCTGATCTGGAAATCTTTCCCTTGCGCGGCAACGTGGATACGCGCCTGCGCAAACTGGAGTCGGGCGAATATGACGCCATCATCCTGGCCGCCGCCGGAGTCCACCGCTTAGGTTTGGACAAGCACGTGCGCTCGCGCATTCCCGCTGAGACCATGTGCTCAGCGGTGGGCCAGGGCGCTCTGGCGATTGAATCGCGTGCCGGCGACCGCGAGACGCTGGCGCATCTGGCTTTCCTGAATCATGCCGAAACCCGCGCGGCCATCGAATGCGAGCGCGCTGTGCTGGGCGCGATGGGCGGCGGTTGCCAGGTCCCTATCGGCGCTTTCGCCGAAATGCGCGATGGCAGTTTGCATTTGCAGGCGATGGTTGGGCGGCCGGACGGAAGCGAAATCCTGCGCGAATCCGCCACGGGCCATGATCCCGTGCAACTTGGGCGCGAAACTGCGCAAAAGCTCTTGCAGCGAGGCGGCGACAAGATTCTCAAGGACGTCTATCAAATGGGAGTCGCGGTCCCGAGCCAGCCATGAGCGTTGATCCTGTAGCTCTGCAAGGCGCCATGCAGCCGCTGACCGGCTGGCGCATCCTCACCACTCGCGCCAGCAAGCAGTCCGGCAGCTTGGCCCAGCCTCTGCGCGAGTTGGGCGCTGACGTTATTGAGATTCCCACCATCGAGATCAAGCCGCCCGCCAGCTACAAGCCTCTCGACGACGCATTGCGGAAGATCGCCACCTACGAATGGCTGATCCTGACCAGCGTCAACGGCATGGAAGCCGTGGTCGAGCGCCTGAAAAAACTCAAGATCGGAATGGACCAGCTCAAGCACCTGCAGATTGCGGCCATCGGCCCGGCCACGCAGAGAGCCATCGAAGCGCAGGGACTCAAAGTTGCCGTGACGCCGGAGAAATACATTGCCGAATCCGTGGTGGAGGCATTGCGCGGCAAGACGGAAGGGAAGCGCGTGCTGCTGGCCCGCGCAAAAATCGCTCGCGACGTATTGCCCACGGAACTCAAGAATGCCGGCGTTCTGCTTGACGTGGTCGAAGCCTATGAGACCGTGGTGCCCGCCGGAGCGCAAGCCAAGTTGCAGAGTCTGTTCTCCGGAAGAACGCCGCGCCCGGACATTGTGACCTTTACCAGTTCGTCCACGGCCACGAACTTTTTCTCATTGCTGGGCAAAGACAGTCTCAAAGCCCTCAACAACGTCACCCTGGCATCCATCGGCCCGGTCACCAGCAAAGCTCTCCGCACCGCCGGCTTTCCTCCCGCCATTGAAGCCCGCGAGTACACCATGCAAGGTCTGGTCCTGGCCATTTCAGAACACGTACACAAAGTGGCAGCGCAGCAGTTGTTGCAGAGGTTATTGGGGCCGCAATAGAAACAGTTTCACCGCGAAGGACGCGAAGGACGCAAAGATGCGAGGCTGCCTTAGCCAATTGCTAGTTGCCAGTTGCTAATTGCTGTCATAAATATTGCACCCGCACTTCTCCGGCGGCACATACTTCTTCAAAAACTCCGTAATGCGGGTGTAGGCGTCAATCTGGTTTTCCAGCTTGGAAAAGCCGTGGCCTTCGTTCTCATAGACCTTGAATTCCACTACGCCGCCGCGTTTCTTTACCGCCTGCACCACCTGCTCGGCTTCCGTCTTGGGGCAGCGGGGATCGTTGCCTCCCGCCAGCAGCAGCAGGGGCGCTTTGATCTGGTCGGCAAAGTAGATGGGCGAACGGTCTTTGAATCGCGCCATGTCCTTGATGGGATCACCCATGCTGGCCCGGACAAATTCGCGCAGCAAGGGAGAAGTGTTTTCCATCTCCGTAAACCAGTTTACGAACGGAATCATGGGGATGCCCGCGGC
This sequence comes from Terriglobia bacterium, assembly GCA_020072815.1. Classification (NCBI taxonomy): domain Bacteria; kingdom Pseudomonadati; phylum Acidobacteriota; class Terriglobia; species Terriglobia bacterium. The sequence continues at coordinate 37,771 of JAIQGE010000021.1, forward strand.
CCAGCGGTCGGGCGCTTTGGCCACGGCCATCATGCTCAGGTAGCCGCCGTAGCTGCCGCCCATCACGGCGATCTTTTTTGTGTCCACATATCCGGTCTTGACCAGCCAATCTGCGGCGGAGACCACGTCCTCCAGGTCGCCGCCGCCCATGTCAAAGCGGTTGGCGTCAGCGAATTCCTTCCCGTAGCCGCTGGAGCCACGATAGTTCGGGGCGATCACGAAGAACCCCTGGTTCGCCAGGTATTGAATGGGACGGCTGAGGTCATTCTGCACCTGGCCGTTCGGCCCGCCGTGGACGAAAACCACCGCAGCGTTCTTTCCGTTGCGTTCCGCGTTGTAGGGCGCATAGACATACGCCGAAATCTGCCACTTGCCGTCTTTGCTGGGATAGTGGACCAGGTACGGCTCCACCATGTCTTCACCGCGGATGCCGCCGGAAAGCGCATGCGTGACCTGGTGCGCCTTCTGCGCGGCAAAGTCATAGACCCACAGGTCCGTGGGCGCGTTGGGGCCGTCATGGTAGTAGAGCATGCGCGCGCCATCGCGGGTGAATGGCGACTCCGACCCGGCCAGCGTATTGATGCCGTTGGTCACGGCCAGCGTCTGCGCCTGGCGAGTGCCCAGGTCGTAGACGATGATGTCGCCATTGCCGTCTTCGTTGGTGGTCCAGGTGAGCCGTTTGCCGTCAGGGAAAAACTTGCCGGAGCTGGTTTCCCATTTGCCCTGGGTCAGCCAGGTGATTTTTTTGGTGGCTACATCAAGAAGAGCGGCGTTGTTATAACCGTTGGCTGCGTTGGAGGTGAGGAGCACGGTCTTGCCGTCGGGCGAAATATCACTGGCGACGAAATTCTGCTCGCCCTGGTGGGGGGTGAGGTTAGTAGCCTGTCCCGTAGCGGCGTTCGCCAGAAAGATGTTGCTGTCCTTGTCGGCGGCGTCCCCTTGCGTGAAGACCAGCCATTTGCCGTCGCGCGACCAAGCTGCAACAACGTTGCTGCGGTCCTTCGGCGTGTTCCGGGTGATATGAGTCACCTTCCTGCTGGCAATTTCCATCACATCAATTTCGCGGCTGGGGGAATCTTTTGGACGCACGCCGTAGGCCAGGCGCTCGCCGTCCGGCGACCAGGCGAGGTCTCTTTCAGAAGTTTCCGGCGTGCCGGTCAGATTGACGACCTGCCCGTTGCTGGGCGAGACCAGAAAGATGTCCCACTGTTCATTGCCGTCCGTGTCAGAGATGTAGGCGATCCAGCGGCCTTTGGGCGACCATGACAAGCCCGACTGGCGCTGGTTGCTCACCGTGAGCTGCGTGGGCCAGCCGCCCTCCGCCGGGACCACCCAGATATTGTTCCGCCCGCTGATGTTGCTGATGAACGCGATCTGCCTGCCGTCCGGCGACCACGTACTGTCACCAATGTTGCGCGTCATGTACAGCTTTTCAATGCTCAGCGGCATCACGTCAAACTTGTTTTTTGCGGTGATCTGCGCGGGGTCGGTGATGAAGGTGGGAGCGGAAGGAGGCGCTTGGCCGAAAGACAGCGCCGCAGCAAAGAAGCAAACCGCCAACCAATTCATCCGCTTTTGCATTCTCCGTGCCTCTGTGTCTCCGTGGTGGAATTTGTCTTTTGAAACACTCACGGCTGCGCCGCCTTATGAATCTACACCGTGGACCAGGTCTTGTCCGCGGCGTGGCAAAGTTTTTCCAGGTTGCAGTCCGCGCAACGCGGCTTGCGGGCCACGCATACCGCGCGCCCGTGATGAATGATCTGGTGGGAGAAATCAATCCACTTTTCCTGCGGGACCACTTTCATCAGGTCCTGCTCGATGTTCTTCGGATCGTCGGCCCTGGTCAGTTCCAGCCGTCGCGATATGCGATGCACGTGCGTGTCAACCACCACGCCCACCGCTATCTTGAACCACGAACCCAGCACCACATTGGCCGTCTTGCGCGCGACCCCCGGCAGGGTCAGCAAATGCGCCATGTCGTCCGGCACCTGGCCGCCAAATTTTTCCATGATTCCCTTGGACGTTCCCACCACGGACTTGGCCTTGTTGCGGTAAAAGCCCGTCGGCCGCAGGATGGGCTCAAGCTCTTCCGGCGTGGCCGCCGCCATGGCCTGCGGCGTGGGATACTTTGCGAAAAGCCCCGGTGTGACCTTGTTCACCATCACGTCAGTACATTGCGCGGACAAGATGGTGGCAATCAGCAACTCCCACGCGCTGCGGTGGTGAAGCGCGCAGACAACGTTAGGATAGCGTTCGTCGAGGCCCTGCAGGATGGCCTGGATCCGCGCCGGGCTGAGCGGATCGTAACCGCCCTTACCGCCTCTCGATTGCGGCTTTGACTTCGCTTTCGGCATAGGCTTTAACTGCAACCCAGACTGCAGCCCAGGCTTCGGCTTGGGTCTCGCGGCTTTTTTGGCGGGCGTCTTGCGGGACTTCGATTTGGACTTGGCAACAGGCATAAGGAGAAAATTTAAAGCACAGGGCTTACAATCTCAATAGCCGAACTGACGAATGAGGTCGCGATGGCATCTACCATGAAAGTTACCGCAGGTGAAAAACTGCACGCAGTCCCGCTAACGCTGGAAGGCGCCAGCGTGTTGCACCAGATGTTCCGTTTCCGCTGGCCGGAATGGCGAAAGCTCTCCGCCGATCAGCAGAAAGAGATTCTTTCGGAGGCGGCCACGGCTCTGGAGAAGCTGGAACACCACGTCTCCGGGCAGACCGCGCTGTTTTCCATGCTGGGCCACAAAGCGGACCTCATGCTGGTGCATTTCCGCAACGAATTTGATCACCTGAAGCACGCGGAGCTGGAGTTGGCCCGCCTGCGCCTGAGTGATTACCTGGAGCAGACAACTTCGTTTGTTTCCGTGGTGGAGATGGGATTGTACGAGTCGTCGCTCAAGCTGTTCCGCAGTCTGCAGGAGAAGGGTATTGAGCCGCACACGCCGGAGTGGGACGCCGCCGTGGCGGACACCATCGCCCGGCAGACCGAAGCCATGCGCCCGCGCTTGTTTCCCCAGATCCCGCCCTTACGCTACGTTTGCTTCTACCCGATGGACCGCCGCCGCGGCGAAGAACAGAACTGGTACAGCCTGCCCATTGAGGAGCGCCAGCGGCAGATGGAAGAACACGGCATGGTGGGCCGCCGCTACGCCGGCACGGTAAAGCAGATCATCACCGGCTCCATCGGCCTGGACGATTGGGAGTGGGGCGTGGACCTGTTTGCCGACGACCCGGTGGTCTTCAAGAAACTGATCTACGAGATGCGGTTTGACGAAGTCAGCGCCAAATATGCCCTTTTCGGCCAGTTTTATCTGGGGGTGCGCGTGCCGGCGGCAAGGTTACCAGAGTTATTCAGCGGCAAATTGCCGGATTGACCTTCGCCGGTGGGGATGGGTAGTCTTTAAGTTCCATGGTCAAGAGTGTTCAGGCCGGACAGATTTGGCGCGCCGACGAAGGCGGCGCCAATTTCCTTGTCACCAAGGTGTACAGCGAGCTTTTTACCCAGTTTGCCATGCTGCGTCCCGCCACTGCCGCCGCCCCGGATTCAGACACTATCCGCGTGAAAGTCTCCAAATTGGAGGAAGGCATGACTTTGCCCGGCTACACCTTCACGCAAGATTCACAGGACTTCTGAACAGCAGCCATTAGCACTTAGCCGGTAGTCCGGGCAAGCACTAGTCCAAAACCACCACCCATGACCCAACTCCATGATTGAAAAAATCATTGCCGCGCTGGCGGGATTCATCATCGCCGTGATCTCCAAGACCGGGTACCTGGGAGTGATGTTCCTGATGGGGATCGAATCGGCGTGCATTCCCCTGCCGTCGGAAATCATCATGCCCTTTGCCGGATACCTGGTGTACGCGGGCCATCCTGATCCGTTGACGCATTTCACCTTCAATCTTTTCTGGGTGGCGACGGCCGGCGCCATCGGCTGCAACCTGGGATCGGTGGTGGCTTACGAAGTCGGCCATTTCGGCGGACGGCCGCTCGCGGAAAAATACGGGTCGTACGTTCTGCTCAGCCGCCACGACCTGGACATGGCGGACCGCTTCTTTCACCGCTTTGGCGCCATTGCCGTCCTGGTAGCCCGCCTTTTGCCCGTGGTGCGAACGTTTATAGCCCTGCCCGCGGGTGTGGCCCGCATGCCCCGCTTGAAGTTTCATATCTACACTTTCGTCGGCTCCTGGCCGTGGTGCCTGGGGCTGGCCTGGGTGGGCATGAAGTTGGGTGAACATTGGGACAAAGATCCCCGGCTGAAAATGTGGTTCCACCGTTTTGACGCGGTGATTGTCGTTTTGTTTTTGGCCGGAGTGGTTTGGTTTGTGTGGTCGCACTGGAAGAATAGGGTGCGGGCGAAGGGGTGAGTGCCCGCACCTCCCGATATCTCAACGTAGAGACGTGGCATGCCACGTCTCCACCCGCGCGCCCTGTATCTGTCACGGCCCCAATTACTAAATAGGCAATAACTAGATATCAACCCCCCCCCCCCCCCCCCCCCACTGTTTTGGGCTATATTTAGGTCATGGAGAATGTTATGAGCCATGAGCCGACAAGCCTTCAAGAGGCAATTATCTACTTCTCGAATCCTGACAACTGCATTGACTACCTTGCTGTCCGTCGCTGGCCAGAAGGCGTCATCTGCCCTGGTTGTGGCTCCAAGAAAGTCAGCTTCAATGCAAAGCGGCGCACTTGGAAGTGTGGAAGTCATCACCCCAAGCGTGAGTTCTCTGTCAAAGTCGGAACGATCTTTGAGGACAGCCCGATTCCTTTGGACAAGTGGCTCACGGCAACTTGGCTGCTTACGAACTGCAAGAATGGAATCAGTAGCTATGAGATTGCGCGTGATCTGAAAGTCACTCAAAAGTCGGCATGGTTCATGCTTCACCGGATTCGTCTCGCAATGCAGGATGATTTCTTTGGTTCCAAAATGAGCGGCGAAGTCGAAGCCGATGAAACTTATATCGGCGGCAAATCGCGCAACATGCACAAGGCGCGCAGGGTTCGCGTAAATGTACGCGACAATAACAGCGGGAAAACCATTGTCATGGGAGTGCTTCAGCGTGGCGGCAAGGTTCGTGCCAAGGTAGTCCCGAATCGCAAGAAGGAATCGTTGAGCGAGGTCATCTACAACACCGTTGAAAAGGGTTCCATTCTGTATAGCGACGAGCATCCTGCTTACATGGCCTTCAGTAGTGATTATGTCCATCAAGTCATCAATCACCTGGAGAAATATGTAGATGGGCGAGTCCACACAAACGGAATGGAAAACTTCTGGTCGCTGTTTAAGCGCGGCCTTGGCGGGACTTACGTGGCTGTTGAGCCGTTTCATTTGTTCCGTTATGTAGATGAACAGGCGTTCCGTTTTAACAACCGCAAGGGGCTTGATGACGCCGGCCGCTTCAATCTGGCCATCTCTCAGATCGTTGGCAAGCGTCTTACCTTTGCCGCATTGACTGGCAAGGTGGGGCCCGCCGCGAACAATTAACCCTTTACGCGGGAAGCGCGGAAAGCGGGCGAAGTCTTAGCCCGCTTTTTCCGTGCTTGTTTTCGCTTCCATTCTTTTTCGCGTCTTTGCAACTCATCATGCGAAACAGAGAGAACTGTCCGCATAACAGCATCGAACTTCTGAAACTCGTTGTGGTCTTTGGTCATGGTTTAGGTGGCCTTCTAGCCTTCAGTTTAGCTGGCATGACATAGACGTGATCTAGATATTCTCGCGTGAATGCGACAATGTCCTCCGCGTCCGAATCTTTGGTATCGTCCAATCCATCGGCATGTGCGCCTACGTTCCCGGCCAATCTGATTTCATGAGCAAACTCCCTAAGGGGTTGCGTGATTGTGCCCTTGGAAGCTAAATCGTCTATTTGTTCAACCAGGTTCTTACCTTTCGCGTTGAGAGTAATCACGCTACTTTGAATCGCGCGTCGGCACATCACGACACATGCGCGATATGCTTTGACCCACTGACAGCGAATCGCCTCTCTGAAATCCTCGGCAACATCTTCGGGGATACTTTTTTCTAGGTCTTGATTGGGTGCGCCCAACGGGTAATATTCGTCACAGATATGATAAATCTGTGAAGACGTTGTAACGTCGCTTCTGACTATGGCCAAGATGTACTTGTTACACGCGACACAGCGAGCCGCTCCAATCATTCGGATTGGCAAGGTATTCGGAGTGCCTTCCTGGAATGGTTCCCCAACAGTCATGAAAGCGGCCTTGCTTTGACAATGGGGACACTCTCCATTGAGAACAAAGCCGTCTTTGAATATGTTTGATACTTTCATGTTTCGTGGCCAATCTTTCCACAGGAGCGCGGCGGACTCCCCTAGCAATTGCCAGAGCGTCCGAGTTTCCTGTCCACTTATGAGGCTCATCGTACACCTCCACAGTGGGCGAGGCAAGTATATTTGTGCCGGTTACTCCATTCGACCCAACGGTCACCCAACTGTTTACCACTTAGTACATTTTCTGCCTATCTCGTTGGTTCTTAACTGCCTTAGCGCCCTTTGCGGTAAAGACCGCCATATGGCGCTTGGCTAGTTGCTAGTCTGCGATTTGCTAGCTGCTGGTTGTCAAAGACCGTTGAACTTCCCGCCCTGAGACGGATCGAACCAACATAGCAGATTTCCTGTAGCGAATACAGCACGAACTTGTACACTGTACTGTTGCGCTTGTGGAAGGTGTCGTTTTTCGCGCGGTTCTTTACCGATGGAGCACTTTAAATGGGCCACCCGCCCACCCTGTTGCTCCGAAGAAAAGCCGCCTTGGTCGCAAAAGGATGGGGCACCCTCGAGTATTCTAGGGAACAGAGAAAGGCAAGAAAAGGTGGGCCACCCGCCCCAGGTAAATTAGTCTTGCGGCATAACGATCATTGGTAGAAGAAGCGCACCAGTGGCTCTCCTGATAGCCGTTGGCGTTGTATTTCTTGCATCATGCGGCGTTCACTTGCGAGATCCTCGTCGGATACCTGTGTGGCGAGACCAAGGTGCGAAAGTCCTTGGATAGCATCGATGCTAATATCCCGATTTTTCCGAATGAGAGCGATAGTCCGAAGCATATCGTCCTCTGACTGCAAACTGGTTGGTGGTGCCTGGGTTTCTCCCGGTTTCGGCCACCTTGGGCCGAAATGATAGACGGCGGCGAACATAATCTTTGCTTTGAATTCGCTAGCGCCGCCCGCTCGGGACGCTGAGTAAAACATGCGATGAACGTCCTGCCACGGGTGAGTATGGGATTGGCATTCAGTATCGTGAACAATTGAAGCATTGCGGTATTCACCCTCAAACGGGCCGCCGATGATCGACCAAAAGATTCGGGGGATTGAAGCGCCGTCTATTGTCGAGTTTGCCGGAGCGGTCCAATCTTTTCCGTTGGCGTCTTCGTAAACGAAAGTTTTGATGAGACGCATTGTGCGGCCGTCCTGGTTCCATTCTGTTTGCGGGTTTCCCAGAAACTTGCCAAAATCTTCGACAGGAGCAGCGATAGCGCTTTCGGCTAGAGCCTGCGTCCCTATTGTGGAGATGGGGGCAGCAGCCAGGAAGAGCAACAGGAAAAATGCTTTTCGCACCAAGCACCTCACAATTTCAAGATTCCGACGGAGGGAGACTCACGGACCACTTCATTGAAAAACGAAAACTCGGGAGCAATCCCTTCGCCTGAGAACGCAAGTTTATTACATCTCCGGATCGAGGCAAAGATTTTCCAAGAAGGTGACTTGGGCGGCATAGTACACTCGAGAACATCATACGGTCTAGCATTTCTGTTTAAACGCAGGCCGCTCCGGATTGCTCCCCAGTTTGCAAACCCCGCTGCAATGCGAGAAGATAATTAGTTTGCACTGACAGATGAACTGTCTCCTGGACGCTGTTGTATGGCGTCTTTTGAAGCTGGCTTTTTGGCCGGCGAGTATTTGAGTGCGCAGGCATCTACTGCTGACGCTCCCTTTTCGAAAAATCCCTCAGGATGGTCACAAACTTAAATGAAGGCAAAGTCTTCCACTGAAGCTACAGCGATGCAAGGATCGAAAATAGCCTCCGCCCGCGGCAAACTGGGCGTAATGATTGTTGGCATGGGAGCGGTGGCCACCACGTTCATTGCCGGGGTGGAAGCCATTCGCCGGGGCATCGCCAAGCCCATTGGGTCGCTCACGCAGATGGGGACCATCCGGTTGGGGAAGCGCACGGAAGGCCGGTCGCCCAAGATCAGCAAGTTTGTCCCGCTCGCCAATCTCAAAGACCTGGTCTTTACCGCGTGGGACATCTTTGAAGACGACGCCTACGAATCCGCCCTGAATGCCGGCGTCCTGGAAAAGGAACTGATCAATCAAATCAAGCCTTTCCTGCGGGCCATTAAGCCGCGCAAAGCGGTGTTTGACCGCAATTACGTGAAGATGCTGAACGGCAAACACGTTAAGAAAGGGAAGAACAAGCGCGACCTGGCCGAGCAGTTGCGCGCCGACATACGCGATTTCAAAAAGAAGTCCGGCGCCGACCGGCTGGTGATGATCTGGTGCGCGTCCACGGAAACCTTCCTGACACAGAGCCCAGTCCACGAATCGCTGGAAGCTTTTGAGCGCGGCATGGAGAAGAACGACCCGAACATCGCACCGTCCATGCTCTACGCCTACGCGGCGCTGATGGAAGGTGTGCCCTTCGCCAACGGCGCCCCCAACCTCACCGTGGACATTCCGGTGATGATGGAGCTCTCCAAGGCCAACAACGCGCCCATCGCCGGCAAGGATTTCAAGACCGGGCAAACGTTGATGAAGACCATCCTCGCTCCGGGCTTCAAAGCGCGCATGCTGGGCATGAGCGGATGGTTTTCCACCAACATCCTGGGCAATCGCGACGGCGAAGTCCTGGAAGACCCGGGGTCCTTCAAAACCAAAGAGGAATCCAAGCTCTCCGTGCTGGACCGCATTCTGCAACCGGAGCTTTATCCCGATCTCTACGGCAATATCTTTCACAAGGTCCGGATCAACTATTACCCGCCCCGCGGCGACAACAAAGAAGGCTGGGACAACATTGATATCTTCGGCTGGCTGAACTATCCCATGCAGATCAAGGTTGATTTCCTCTGCCGTGACTCCATTCTGGCCGCGCCCATCGTCCTGGACCTGATCCTGTTCCTGGATCTGGCCAAACGGTCGGAAGAACTGCGCGGTCTGGGCATCCAGGAATGGCTCAGTTTTTATCTCAAGTCGCCCATGACTGTGCCCGGGCTTTATCCCGAACACGATCTGTTCATCCAGTTGATGAAGCTCAAGAACACCCTGCGCCATCTAAGAGGGGAACAGCTCATCACGCACCTCGGGCTGGAGTATTACGACTAAATCCTTGGTTTTTTGACGCGAAAAGTCCGCGGCCCGGCGGGAAAAACTGCAAAGTCTTTAGAATCATTCGTCTTGCGACCTTTGCGCGGGGAGCCTCCCGATCAGCGGGGAGAACACTGGGAAATCCTGCCGAATCCCCGCCTTTTACCGGAACTTTACGGTTTCTGCGGTGTTGCTGGATAACCCCAGGGCCAGCTGCTGTCATCCAATTTGTCTACAGCAAAAACCCTTGTAGGTGGACAGATGTCCCGGCAGTATAATGAAGTCACTGAGATCGCGTCGGTACCCGCACCGGCAGGAGTGTACCTATGAAATTTCGTTCCTTACTGCTCGCCTTAATCTTGGCGGCAGGCGCCAGTCTGACAATCTCTGCGTTCGCGCAAGAACCCAAGCCTCCGGCGCAAACCACGCCTGACCAAACTCAGGCGCAGCCTGCTCCGGCCCCTCAGACGCAGCCGGCAGCGACCCAGGACCAGGCGCAACCGGCAGCGGATGCAGACCAAGACGCCGGCAAGGACGTCAAGAAGTCCCAGCAGAAGATCAAGCACGACGGCGGCAAGGACGACATTGACGCCATCGGTAACCGCAAGATGGGCGGGCTGGACTGGTACTCCATCGAGTCGGAAATCAAGCTCGGCAAACAGTTTGCCATGCAAATTGAGCAGAGCATGAAGCTCATCCAGGACCCGGTGGTCAATGAGTACGTAAACCGCATCGGGCAGAACCTGGTTCGCAACTCTGACGCCAAGGTGCCTTTCACCATCAAGGTGGTGGACGCCGACGAAATCAACGCCATGGCCCTGCCGGGCGGATTTTTCTACGTCAACTCCGGTTTGATCCTGGCCGCCGACGATGAAGCGGAGCTGGCCGGCGTGATGGCCCATGAGATTGCTCACGTCTGCGCCCGTCATGCCACGCGCGGCGCCACGCGCAGCCAGTTGGCCAACATCCTCACCCTCCCGCTGATCTTTGTGGGCGGCGGCATTGGCTATGCTGCACGCGAAGTCGCCGGCATCGGTCTGCCCCTGACCTTCTTGAGCTTCAACCGCGGATTTGAAGCCGAAGCCGATCACTTGGGTGTGCAGTACATGTACAAGGCCGGCTACGATCCCAACGAGTTTGTGAACTTCTTTGAAAAGGTGCAGGCGCAGGAGAAGAAGAAGCCGGGCACTCTGGCCAAGGCCTTCGCCACGCACCCGCAGACTCCGGACCGCATTCAGCGGACGCAGGAAGAGATCGCCACCATCCTGCCGGACAAGGACCAGTACATTGAAACCACGTCAGAATTCAATGACATTAAGGCCCGTCTGGCAGCCATCGAAAATCGCCGCAAGATTGACGACCAGAACACCAACAAGCCCACGCTGCGTCGCACCGCCGGCAACGGCACTCCAGGCAAAGACGGCGACAAGAAGGATGACGACCGTCCCACGCTGAAACGCCGCGATAATTAAGATCGCTGATTTTCCTACAACAGGCGGCCTTAGGGCCGCCTGATTTGTTTTGAGGTCGTCCGGCCCAGGCACGGCCGCTTGCATTGTGCGCGGCGACTCGCACCTGCGCGCACGGACGCAGCTGCTCAATGAGAATTCTCTTGATGGGTTGGGCGCGGCTAGGCTGGAGCGACGCCGCGCAGGGGACCGAGCCGGCCCTTGGTCACGCAGTGGTGGATTTTTTCTACACAGTCCAGCAGTTCAGGCCGGGCGCTGGCCCCGACAAACGAGCAGCATTGGCGGCAGGTAGATCCGATTAACCCGGCATTCAAGGAGTTGAGTTGCCGCCTGAAGAATCCAGGGCCCTTGGGACCCTTTCCTTCGCCGTGAGGAGCTTGCATGTGTTCTCCGGAAGACTTCTACAGCCCATCATGCCACAAAGAGGGAAGAAAGAGCAGTGTTTTCTTGAAGACCCGGCGCGATAGAAGAAGAGAACTAGACTCTACGCTTAATGACTTACGACTTCGGGGAGATGCGGAGAATGGAATATCCCTACCAGCGCAGTTGCCCTGCAATGCCGCAGAAAGTTGCGGCATCCCGGCCCAACCTGCGCCTGTCCTGGAAACCTGCCCGGGCGGCTTAAACCGCCCAGGAGTTACTTTCCGGCGTAGGACTCGGCCGCCGCTATGGGCTCAAACTGGCGTGCCGGATGAGCCTCCACCACCTTCATTTCATGCCAATCATAAGCGAACTCTTTGCCGCAATCGAGGCATACCACATACGTACCCGCCACGGAAGACGCCTGCGACCGCTGGCCCCGTCTTTTGGTCATGGGGAAGCTGAAGTTCTTGTGATGGCACCCAAACAACAAATCGAGCAGACTCGCCATAATGTCACCTTTCCTGCCTAGCCCCGTTGGGGGCTCCTGGAAGCTGAAACTGTCTAAAGAACTTGCCGTCAACAAGGTCAGTGTACTATAGGACATGTCCTTTAGCACATAAAAATTGTGACCTTCGTTCTTATTTACTTAGAGTCGTTCTGAGGAAGAAAGGTTTCGAAAAGCGGGGGAGAAAAGCGAAGCGACCACCTGGAAAGAAGGTAATTATTACATAATACTAACTGTAAGTTATTGAAAAATATAAATCCACTAGGTGGTGTTCTTGGTCTTCTTGGCTGGTTTACTGCCTCGGCACTTGGTCATAATGGCTTGATGGAGTCGGGTCCGGAGGGCTTCAGGGAGCTCGTAAATCTGGTTATCGCGGTAGATTTCAATGGTCTTTTTGGTGGTATTCATGACCACGTGGCATTCCCGACACCAATGGAGATGCTCGTCCAATTCGGCCTTGAGCCCCTCGCTGATGGTGCCGTCCAGGTAGTCAGTTAGTTCTTTCAGGAAATCGTTGCATTTCACTGGACTTCGTTCCCCCCGCCTTTTCTGGACTTAAAAAATCTGGTCAAACGCTCTCGCAACTGCAACCGGGCGCGCAACAATCGCGATTTCACGGCCGGTATGCTCAGTCCCAGCATCTCTGCTGTTTCCTCCGTAGAGAGACCTTCAACGTCGCGCAATACGAAAACCGTCCGGAAGCCAGGGGGAAGGCCCTGGATGGTCTTCTTTAATATATCGCCCAATTCAGACTGCCCGTACAACTGCTCCGGATTGGGGCTCCAGTCTGCCACCTCGCGGGGCATTGAGCCGTCTTCCGTCTCCACATCCTCGTCCAGCGACACCGTGCGATCATTGCGCCGCTTGCGCAGCCGCATCAGGGCTTCATTGACGGCAATCCTGACCAGCCACGTGTAGAACTTGGAGTTACCCTGGAACTGCTCCAGATTCGTATACGCCTTGAGAAATGCGTCCTGGACCACGTCCTGAGCGTCTTCCTCGTTATGCGTGATGTGCTGCGCGATGCGGAAAACATTCCGGTCATAGCGCTTCACCAACTCGCTAAACGCTTCCAGATCGCCTTTCTTGGCGGCCTGGACCAGCGCCAGCTCACTGGAGACGCCTTCCTCGGGCTTCTTTTGGATGGTTTCCATGCAGTACCGACTCAAAATAATTTACTATGTTATTGACTCCGTGAGGGTGAAAAAGAAGCAAAAATCGGTGATTTTATCTCGCCGTCATGCCCTGTAACCACTTGATAACTCCAGGCTCTGATCGTATATGAAAAAAATCTTGCTCCTGTCTTTTTTACCTGTCCTTTTCTTCGTTTCGGGATGCAGTAAGCAGCCCCCGGCTGACGTCCACATCAAAGTGGTGATGAAGAAATACAGCTTTGACCCGCCCGAGATCCGCGTCAAATCCGGCCAACTGGTGGAACTTGAGGTGACCACCGCCGACGTCCAGCATGGCCTGGACATCCCCGATTTGGGCATCAAGCAGTCCGTCCAGCCAGGCAAGACGGCCACCGTCCGTTTCCGGGCGCCAGCCAAGGGTGAATACCGGATGGCTTGCGGGGTGATCTGCGGGCCCCATCATGATGATATGGCCGGCAAGCTGGTGGTGGAGTAGTCCGGCAGCGTATTCCCGCAAAGGCTCGCGGGGCGGGGGCTTCCAGGGGTGGCTTGGAAGATACTAGAGGTGTAGACTTCAGTCTGGTAAGCCATATAATCGCCGCAAGACGAATGCCGCATCCCACGGAAATTCAGAACATTATTGAAGAGGCGGTGGCCGAAGTGTTGGAGTCGGCGCTGCCCGGGATTCGTGCCGAGATTGTTCGCCGGGCCACAGCACAGTTGGAAAACCTGTTTCCGGCTCCCGGCTCCGCCCCCACAGACCTGCTCAACGAGGCCATGGCTTCCATCCAGGAGACCACTTCCCAAGCGGAGATCCTGCGCCATTTGCTGGAAGGCGGGGCGCGCTTTGCCGGACGCGTGGCCCTTTTCGTGGTCAAAGGCGGCGCGGTCAGTGGATGGCAGGGTATCGGCTTTGAGGACAATGACATCATCAAAGGCCTCCCTTTGGATACCTCAAGCAGCCTGGCAGCCCGGGCCATGCAGTCCCGTGCCCCAGTGGGCGGAACCAGTGGGGAATTTGACACCGCCTTCCTCGCCGCCGTGCAGTCGCCCGCGCAACCGGACTGCTACGTCCTGCCCCTGGTGGTAAAAGACAAAGTTGCAGCCCTGATTTACGCGGATGCAGGCGCGATTCCTGCCGGGACTTTGGATGCTTCCGGGCTTAGCGCTTTGACCCGTTTTGCCGCGCTCTGGCTGGAACTGAGCGCCGCGCGCAAGACCGGCGCGCCAGCGGCCGAGGAATCGCAGCCCACCGCTGGTTTTGCCGCGGCTCCCTCCGCCATGCCGGCGCCTCCTCCAGGACCGGTGCCGGTGGAGGACGACCTTCACCGCAAAGCCAAGCGCTTTGCCAAGTTGCTGGTGGAGGAGATCAAACTTTACAACCAACCGAAAGTCGCCGAAGGCCGGACCCAGAGCGACCTCTATGACCGTCTGCGCGAAGACATCGAGAAGAGCCGCGCCACCTACAACAAGCGCTACGGCGAAACTCCAGCGGCTTCGGCCGATTATTTTAATCAGGAACTCATCCGCATTTTGGCGGATAATGATGTATCGCTCATGGGCGCAAGTTTTCCGCAGTGATCTTTTCCATGGCAGTCAAGGTACAAGTGTCCATCAGAAGTCTCTCCATCATTCTTTTATTTTCCTCGCTGCTGTTGCCGGGACATCTCTCCGCTCAGACAGCCAAGAAAAAGACGAGCGCGCATCCCACCAAGAAAAAGGTTGTGCCGGCGTCTTCCACCGGCTCCGCCAAGCTCCGCCACGCGACGCGGGCGTTTGTCGCCTCGGCCGACCTCAAGCCCATGGCCCAGCAGCTTTTGGAAAACCGCACGCCACCGGGCTACGCCGGAATTGAAGAGTACGCCGCCGCACACAGCAAAGATGACGCCGGCGCGCTGGCCTGGCTGGTGATGGGCTACGCTCGCTATCTGGACAAGGAATACGCCAGTGCACGCGACGCTTGGACGCACGCTGCTCCGCTGGAGCCCGTGCTGGGCGACTATCTCGACTTTCTTCGCGCCAGCGCCTTCCAGGGCGAGCAAAACCCGGCCGAAGTGATCAAAGCCTTGGACGCCTTTGAACAAAAGTATCCCGACTCTCTCAACCAGCACGACGTGACCATGTTGTACGCGGGAGCGCTGGTGTCCGCCGGCGAACCTCAGCGTGCTGCCGCCTATTTGGAGAAACACCGCCAGCCGCTGCACTCGGACTTGGAATTGGCGTTGGCTAAAGCCTACGAAGCCGCCGGCGAAAGAGAGAAAGCGCAACAGATTCTGCGCCGTTTGTATTTTGAAATGCCCACCAGTCCGGAAGCCGACGCCGCGGCACAGGAACTGCGCACGTTGGGCGAATCCCAGCCTTCCGGCAGCTTTGAACAGCGCAGCACCCGCAGTGAACTGCTCCTGAAGGCCCGGCGTTTCCAGGACGCGGTAAGCGAACTGAGTCCGCTGGTGGAGCTGTCTCCGCCGGACAAGATGGTTTCCATGCAGGCGCAGTTTGGAACGGCGCTCTACAAAACCCGCAAACGCGACGATGCTTATCGGCTGTTTGAAAACATCGCCAAGAACGAGTCCGCGTCCGTGGACGCGCGGGCCCAAGCCTTGTATTTCCTGGCGGAGATTTCGCGCGACCGGGATGACCGCTCCAAGCAGGCGGCGTACCTGATCCAGTTACGAACGCTGGCGCCTGAGAGTTCATGGCTGCAAGAGGCTCTGTTTTCCGCCGGCAACATGTACATGTTGCGGAATGAGTTTGAAAGCGCGATTCCGTTTTACACGGAAATGTACCAGCGCCAGCGCAATGGCCGGTATTCTCCATTCACGCACTGGCGAGCGGCTTGGCTCAGCTATCGCCTGGGCAAGAAAGATGACGCCAAGCGGCTGTTTGAAGAGCAACTGGAGATGTACCCAACATCCTCAGAAGTCCCGGCTGCTGTGTACTGGCGCGGACGCCTTGCTGAAGAAGAAGGCGACAAGGCCTTGGCCCGCGCGTACTACCAGAAGCTGGCGGAAAACTTCCGCTATTTCTACTACGCATATCGCGGTCACGCGCGCATGCAGGCGATGGGTGGTGACCAAGTCGCTGACCCCACGCCGCTGGACAAGCTGCCTCCGCCGGCGGCGCCTCCCAGGAACTGGGACGCCCCTGAAGATAATCTGCGCCTGAAGAGGGCCCAGTTGCTGGCCAATGGCGCGCTCTACGATTTTGCGGTGAAGGAAATGCAAGCCGCTGCTTCCGGGACGCCGCCGTGGCTGGCCAAAGCGATCTCTGAAATGTATATGGGGCAGGGAAGCTACATCCATTCCATTGAGACGCTGAAGCGCACGGTGCCCGGCTACTTCTCCGCGGAGATTCCCCAGATTCCGCGTCCGGTTTGGGAAGGTTTGTTCCCGCGGCCTTTCTGGGATGAGCTGAAAAGAGATTCTGAGCAGAACCACCTTGACCCGTACCTGGTGGCTTCGCTCATTCGGCAAGAATCAGAGTTCAACCCGGCCGCCGTCTCCAGCGCCAACGCCCTGGGACTGATGCAGCTTCTTCCCAGCGTGGGCCGGGGCGTGGCCAGGGAAATGAAGCTCCGGCTGTCTTCCAGCGACGATTTGCTCACGGCCAACACCAACCTGCAACTGGGCACCCGCTACTTCAAACACATGGTGGACCACTACGACGGGCAGGTGGAATACGCACTCGCCGCTTACAATGCCGGCGAAGAGCGCGTGGACGAGTGGCGCAGGAACGGGAAATTCAAAGACATGGACGAATTCGTGGAGTCCATTCCGTTCACCCAAACCCGCGAGTACGTGCAAGCCATTATGCGCAACACGGCGATGTACAAGCTGCTGTATTCCAAGAACTGAGTTTTCGTCGGTCAGTTCACAGTTTTCTGCTTTCCAAACAAGATCGTCCACGCCAGAAGAATCGCTCCAACCACAATTGCGCTGTCGGCGACGTTGAACGGCGGCCAGTGGTGCGTGCCCACGTAGAAATCCAGGAAATCGGTGACCGTGCCCTTGGCTACGCGGTCCCACAGATTTCCTAACGCGCCGCCCAGGACCAGGGACAGTGCGACAGACACCGCCGTCAGCCGTTCGCCGCTCTTCCAGATGAAAAAGGAAACCATGGCCACCGCCGACAGGGAGAAAGCTATCAGGCCGGCGGTCCGCCAGTGGGAGGCGGAGTCGGCAAACAAGCTAAACGCCGCGCCGGTATTTTCCCAGTGCGAAAGTTGAAAGAATCCCGGAATGATCGGGACATCCTGCATGAGGGGAAGACGCTTCAGCACCAGCCATTTGGTGAGGCGGTCAACCGCGATGACAGCAGCGGCGATCAGGAGTTGGTATTTCCTCATGGCTAAAGAGTCGTGTGACCAGCTTCTATTTGAAGGAAGGCAACGCTCTAGGTTACCAGAGAGACCATGCAGTTCCGATCACGGCGATGTCGGCGATCACGGCGATTGTCCTCACTGGCTCATCGCCTTTTCTTCCTGCGGAGACAGGAATATTTCACTCAGCAACAGAAGCGCGCCTATCACGATGGCGCTATCGGCCACGTTGAAAGCCGGCCAGTGGTGCGAACCCAGGTAGAAATCCAGGAAGTCAATGACCCGTCCGCTGGCGACGCGGTCCCACAAATTTCCCAGCGCGCCGCCAAAGACCAAGGACAGGGCAATCGCGGTGGTGTTCATGGCGTTGCCGTTTTTCCAGAGCAAGGCTGATACCACGGCCAGCGCGGCAATGGAGAACATGATCAGCATGGCGATCTTCCATTCGGAAGGCGAGTCTGAAAACAGACCGAAGGCCGCGCCCTGGTTCTGGACATGCGTCAGGCGGAAGAGGCCGGGAACCACGTCTACGCTGTCATGCAGCATGATCTTCTGGGCGATCGCCCACTTGGTGATCTGGTCAGTGCCTACGACCACGGTCGCAATCAGAAAGTGATACTTCCTCATAGTTCCCAAGCAGCCTAGCTGCGTCTTTCTGTTCCCTTGCGGCTCCGCCGCTTATCAAAAAAGTCCCGGTCTACTTCCCATCCACCGGCGTTCTTACGGCGTTCTTACTTGCCCGGAGATTGTTTCTCAATTTCCGTGAGCGCCGCCAGACATCGCTCACAAACCGTGGGGTAGCGGTCACTTTCACCCACGCGCGTGGAATAATTCCAGCAACGGTCACACTTCTTCCCCGGCGCCTTTTCTACATCTACGCGCAAAGGGGCCATTCCGTTCCCCTCAGCGGCATACTTTAAGTTCACACCCGAGACGATCAGCAGATAGCGCAAGTCTTCACGGTACGATTCCAGCAGCTTCTGCAGGTTCTGCGGAGCATGCACGGTGACCACGGCTTCCAGGCCGCTGCCAATGAACTTGTCAGCGCGGCGGACTTCCAGGGCCTTGTTCACCTCTTCCCGGACGCCCAGCAGCGCGCCGAAGTCCGCTTCCAACGCGGTCTTCAAATCCGCCGGGACCGGGCCGTCAGTGATTTCGTCGCCTTGAGGAAAGTATGCCAGATGTACGCTCTCCGGTCTGCCGGAAACTTGGGGCAAGGCCGACCAAACTTCCTCGGTGGTGAAGGTCATAATGGGGGCCAGCAAGCGGACCAGGGCTTCGCCCATCTTCCAGATTGCGGTTTGACCGGAGCGGCGCGCCTTGGAGTTAGGCGGCGCCGTGTACAAGCGGTCTTTGATCACGTCAAAATACACGGCGCTCAGATCGGTCGCGCAGAATTCGTTGAGTTGGTGATAGATGCGGTGGAACTCAAAGCCTTCGTACCACTTGCGCACGCGGTCAGTGATTTCTGCGGTGCGGACCAGCATGTACTGGTCCAGCCGCGTCATGTCGGCAAACTTAACGGCGTGCTGCGCGGGATTGAAGTCCCCCAGATTGCTCAGGATGTAACGGAACGTATTGCGGATCTTGCGATAGTTGTTGTCGGCGATGCGCTCAATTACTTCCGGCGCGGCGTTCACGTCTTCACGGAAGTCAACCGACGCCACCCACATGCGCACGATTTCCGCGCCGTATTTGTTGGCCACGTCCACCGGGTCAGCGGTGTTGCCCAGCGACTTGGACATGGCGCGGCCTTGCGCGTCCAGCACCCAGCCCACGGTGGCCGCGCTGCGATATGGCGACTGGTTGCGCGTGCCCACGCCGCAGAGCAGGGAAGACTGGAACCATCCGCGATGCTGGTCGCCGCCTTCGAGATAAAGATCGGCGGGCCAGGGCAGGCCGGGTTCGCGGCCGAGCACCGCGGCGTGGCTTGAGCCGGATTCAAACCAGACGTCAATAATGTCGTTTTCTTTGCGGAAGTCCGCGCCGCCGCAGCCGGCGCACTTGGTTCCCGCCGGCAAGATGTCTTTCGATTCGCGAATGTACCAGGCGTCTGCGCCTTCGCGCGCGAACAGGTCCACCACGGCTTGGTTCACTTCTTTCGATTCCAGCAGCTTGCCGCAGCCCTGGCAGAAAAAGACGGCGATGGGCACGCCCCATATCCGCTGCCGTGAGATACACCAATCCGGCCGCGATGCCACCATGTTGGTAATACGCTCTTCACCCCAAGCGGGGTCCCATTTCACTTTCTTGATTTCATCCAACGCCCGCTGCCGCAGCGTGCTGCCGCCCACCGGCGCTTCCATGGAGATGAACCACTGCTCGGTGGCGCGGAAGATCACCGGATTGTGGCAGCGCCAGCAGTGCGGATACGAGTGCTCAATCTTGTCCAGGCCCATGAGCGCCCCGCGGGACCGCAGCAGATCAACGATGGGCTGGTTCGCCTGGAACACCGTCTTGCCGTCGTATTCCGGCAGGCCGTTGTGCAGGTGGCCGCCTTCGTCCACGTTGCAAGTCTGGTCCAGCTTGTATTTCACGCCGGTATAGAAGTCGTCCGCGCCGTGCGATGGCGCAGTGTGCACCGCGCCGGTGCCTTGCTCGGTGGTGACGTAGGTCGCCAGCACGCCGAGGATTTGCCGGTCGAGAAAGGGATGCGCAAAGGTGATGCGATCCAGCTTGCTGCCGGGAAAACGCGCGGCTTCCGTGGCGCCGGTGAGCTTGCAAGCCTCCATAGTCTGTTTGGCCAATGCCTCAGCGACCATGTACACCTCGCCATTGTGCTCCAGGGCAACGTACTCAAGGTCAGGGTGAAAAGCCACGGCCATGGAGGCAGGGATGGTCCACGGAGTGGTGGTCCATATGATGGTGTTGACCTTTTTGCCGGCCAGCTTGGCGTCTATCTTCGCGGGATCGCTGGTGAGGGCGTACTTCACCCATATGCTGGGGCTGGTGTGCATTTCATATTCGACTTCGGCTTCGGCCAGCGCCGTCTTGTCGTGTATGCACCAGTAAACCGGCTTCAGGCCTTTGTACACCGCGCCGTTTTCCAGGAAATCGAAGAGCGTGCGCGCGATCATGCACTCAAAGCGCGGATCCATCGTGGAGTAAGGATCGTCCCAGCGGCCGAAGATGCCCAGGCGCTTGAACTGGCCGCGCTGCAGGTCAAGATACTTCTGCGCGTACTTGCGGCAGGCGTTGCGGACCGACGATGCCGGCATCTGCAGCTTCTTCTGCCCCAGTTCCTGGTCCACTTTGATTTCGATGGGCAGACCGTGGCAGTCCCAGCCCGGAACGTAAGGCGAATCATAGCCAGCCATGGTCTTGCACTTCACCACAAAATCTTTCAGGCATTTGTTCAGCCCGGTCCCCATGTGGATGGGCCCGTTGGCGTAGGGCGGCCCATCGTGCAGAACGTAGAGCGGCCGGCCCTTGCGCGCCTCCCGAATCTTGCCGTAGATCCCCGCTTTCTCCCATCGTTCCAGCCACTTAGGCTCGTTCTGGGGGAGATTTGCCTTCATGGAAAAATCGGTCTTCGGCAAATTGAGGGTCTTCTTGATCTCCAGCGGCTCGGACATGGGCTCTCCGGATGCAGGTTGCACGTGTTTTCATTATAACCAGAGTCGGCGATGCTTCCGGCGAACACCGCTTTCGTACTGCCGCGCATGCTCGCCGAAGAAAATCATTCACTCGGACGGCCAGCACTTTACGGAGCCGGGAAGAGCTTTAATATCAGGATGCGGGACGAGAGTTACTTCAACGGGATAAGCAATCACGGACGGGGCTCGCGCGGTTTGCTCAGAGGCCAGCTTCAACTTCTTCTCAAGACATTCGGGAGTGTCAGTACTTTGAGCCTGGCAGCGACCTTTAGCCAGATTCCGGGCGCTCTCTTCGTAGCCTTTTTTGCAGTCAAGCATGCCGGCGCTTAGTGCGATCTTTTTCGCGATTCGCTCCCAGCAGGCTGCCTGTTCCTTGGGCAGGATGCACTCGGCATCGATAACGCGGGTGTAATTCATGGCAACCAGTTTGCCAGGGTGTTCCACAAACTCGATCTGGCCCAAGGCTACGTCCTCAAAAATCTTCTTCCCGGTTTTGGCATCGTAGATCGCAAATCCCATACCTCCGTTGAGGCCGTCATCAGCGCGGAAAAAGACAAGGTTGTTCTTCACGCCCTTGAAATAGCCGCTCCAGTCGTGAGGTCTAACAATCATCTCTGATTTAGCGCGAGCGGCCGTACAGGGAGCGGCCACGCCGTTGGCGATAGGCACAATCGCGAGCTTATCAGCGCCCTTTTGTCCCAGATCGACTTCTTTGACCATGAAGTGCGGGAAAAAATAGCAAGTCACTTTGCCGTGAGTATGCATACTGTACCGGGACGGCCCTAAGTCCACGGTTTGCGTGCGCAACGGCTTATCGAATGAACTTGCCGATGCAATTGCCGTCAACGCGAGAAGACTTACAAGAAGGCGGAATCGCACAATTCTCTCCGACATGCGACGTTCATTTCTGCTCTACGACCAGCTTAGCACCCTCATCGCGCCCGGAGAGAGTACGGGAATCCAGGCAACACGGCCCTGCGGGAATGGGGCTGCCATGCGGGCACGTTCGCGGATGGCCCAGAAAGGTGCAGATGCGGTCGGTGGCTTCAGGGGACAGAATGTGCTCGAACTTGCAGGCCTGTTCGGCGACTTCTTTTTCGTCGGCTACTTGAAACGTGTGGGTGAAGAGCTGCTCCGCCAGGCGATGGCGGCGGATCACGTCTTCCGCGCGCTTGCGGCCTTTCTCGGTGAAATAAATCATCTGCTCACCGTGACCGGTGGCCTCGCTGGGCGGACGAAACGCCACGTGGCAGCGGTTGAGAACTTGTTTATGCGTGTGCGGCGCGGCGGTGTGGGCTTCCAGTTCCACCAGTCCCATGGTCTGCATGCGCTCCAGGGCCATGGACATTGGCAACGCGCCTTCCACTTCCACGCGGCCCAGTTCGGCTGGCTCGCCGTTTTCCGCCAGCACCCAGAGTTCTTCCAGGACTTCGTCATACTGCTCTTCATCGCCCATGGCAAAGGTTTCCTGCGAAGCAATCTTGCCATGGTGCAGTTCGAGCAGGCGGTCGGCCAGGCGAGCGACGTCCGGGTCATGCGTCACCATGATGATGGTGCGTCCCTGGGCGTGCAGGTCGCGCAACTGCCGCAGGACGATTTCTTCATTCACCGCGTCCAGATTGCCGGTGGGCTCGTCCGCCAGAACGATGTGCGGATCGTTGATCAGCGCGCGCGCGATGCACACGCGCTGCTGCTCGCCGCCGGAAAGCTGCGAAGGCAAGTGGTCGGCACGATCGAGCAGGCCGATGCGGTCGAGCGCCGCGAGAGCTTCCTTCTTGTCGGTCATGCTGTGGAAGTACTGCGCCAGCATGACGTTTTCCACCGAGGTGAGGTAAGGGATCAGGTGGAATTGCTGAAAGATGAAACCAATTTTCTCGGCGCGAAAGCGGTTCAGCTCCGCCGGCGTCATCTGCGAGACGTTGACGCCGTGAATCCAGATTTCGCCTCTGGTGGGCTGGTCCAGACAGCCGAGCAGGTTCACCAGCGTGGATTTGCCTGAGCCCGAAGGGCCCATGATGGCCAGCCATTCGCCGGGAGCCACGGTCAGGGAAACGTTATCCAGCGCGCGCACTTCGACGTTGCTTTTGTAGACGCGGGTGACGTTTTTGAGTTCAATCGGCATTATTCCCCTCGGAGTATTCCCGCAGGCTGAATTTGTTGCAACAGACGCAACGGCGCGGTGGACGCCGCCAGCGCCAGCAAAATGCTGCCCAGCAATACCGGAGCGAGCAAGAGCGGTTGCGGCCAGATGGCGGCGGCGAAATTCGCTCTGCCGATCCAGAACGCGACGGCGCTGCCCAGCATATACCCAGCAGCGGCGCCGGCCAGCGCCAGCAGGGAAGATTCGGCGGCGAAGAGAAAGTTTACTGTGCGGTTGGATGCGCCCAGGGCCTTCATCACGGCAAAATCTTTGCGGCGTTCCAGAACGGAGCTGGTAAACGTGGCCACCATGCACAGCATGATCAGCGCCACCACCGCGGCGGACGCCGACAGCACCAGGGAACGCGTCTTGCCGATGACCGCCGTCTGCGCCTGCGTGATCTGGCGGACCGGTTTGACTTCAGCCTGGGGCAGGGCAGAGGCCAGCCTGGCGATGGCGTCCTGAATGTCGCGCGGGCGGCCATCCACGCGGACCAAAGCCGTGCTGGGCTGCACGCCCGTCCAGCGCACAAAATCATCGAGGGGGACATAGATGCGGCTGTCATCGTCAGAGCCAGAGTGGAACGTGGCCTGCGGACGAATTTCTGCTTTGTCCTTGCCGAACGAAACTTTAAAGGCTGAGCCGCGTGAAAGAGTTTCCGCGGCGCGCGATCCGATGAGCGCGTTGCCGGCGTGCGGCTCGCCAATCGCCCACCACGAATTCAGCTTGGTGAGCTTGGCGAGATCGGCGCCGCCGACCACAACTTTTGATCCGTCAGGCGCGGTGGCGATGGCATACGCCAACGGAACAACTTCGCCTTTGCCGCCGAGCGCCGCGCTGATCTTGCCCAGCTCATCTGCGCTGAGAGTGCCCGAGGTCTTGCTGACAATCACGTTGGCGCCAAAGTTGCGGAATTCGCGGCTGAGCTTGTTTTCCAAATCGTAATAGACGGTAAGCCCTGCGGTGGCGATAGTCGCGACCACGGCCACTGAGATCAGCGCCGTCAGTGCGCGGTCTTTGCGGACCCAGGCCGCGCGGACTAGCAAGCGCAGAAAAAGCTGGCGGCCTGTCATTTCCTTGCTTCGCCGGTCGCTCATGCGTCACCCCGCAATACGACCGCCGGTTCAAACAGCACGGCTTTGCGAACCGCACTTGCGCTGCCTAAAAAGGTCACCAGAAAGGCAGTAAAGATGACCACGGCCAGCACCACCGGGTGGACTTCAATGGCCGAACCGAAAATGTTTATCCCAATGCGCCGCACCAGCACTACGCCGGCAAGAAAGCCGATCACGCCACCGGCCAGCGCCAGCAGCCCGGCTTCAGTAAAGAACAAGGACGCCACCACTCCGTTGCTGGCGCCCAGGGATTTCATCAAGCCGACTTCATTGCGGCGCTCAAGCACGGTAGCGGCCATGGCGGCGGAGATCGCCAGCGCGGCCGCCAGCAGCGTGGCGAAGGTCAACAGCAGCATCATCCCGGAGACGCTGCTAAGCAGCTTGCCCTGGTTTTGTTCCACCTGGCGGATCTGGTCCACGCGCACGTTAGGCAGCGCCTCATGGATCTGGTAGGCAATGGAGTTGGCGTAGGGCGAGCAATACCAGCGGTCGCGTAGTGCGGGAGTCATCTTGTTGGGGTCGCGACGGCCAAACGCGTCTTCCGGCTTGGTAAGCGCACTGACCACCACTCGGCGGACGACGCCCGGGTGCCCCAAGATTTGTTGGACGATATGCAGTGGCGCGACGATGGACTGGTCCTCTGCTCCGCCAGTGCTGAGAATGCCGCTGACTTGCAACTTGCGTCCGCCGACTTCCAGTTCGTCGCCAAGCTTGATGCCCGCCCGTTCCGCCAGCTTGCTGCCGACGAGCACCTGAGGATCGTGCGTCTGCGGCCACTCGCGATAGTCCTGCGGCCATGCTCCGGTGACTTGCCACCACGCGTTCACGCTGCGCGCGCCGGTGGCAAACTCTTCTTTGCCGTAACGGAGCGGCTGCTCAAAATATGTGCCGATAAGTTCAGCATCAACTTTGCGTCCGTTGCTGGAGAAAGTCTTCGACTCGGAAAGAAAGGGAACAAAGCCCTTGATGTTGTGTCCCCAGAAAATGCCTTTGAGCTTGGGCAGGTCGGACTCCGGGATGAACGCGCCTTGGCTCGCCGGTTTCAGGTCCACACCGCCCAGGTTTACGTCCAGCGTGTCTTCGATTGGAGTGAGCACCAGGTTGGCGCCGTATGTGCGCAATTCCTGGTTGATTTTGTCGCCCACGTCATTGCCCAGGGCGATCATGGCCGTGGCAATGCTCATGCCCAACGCGATGGCCAGCAGGGCCACTGACTTGCGCCGCTTCTGGCGGCGGAACGACTCGAAAAGAAGACGGAGAAACATCTTAGTGTGAGAATTGTCCGAGCTGTGGCATGAGGTCTGTGACTTTTATCACTACCGCATCGCCTTCCTGGGTTGATTGCAGCGGAATCGGATTGCAGCCGCCGGGCTGGCCTACGCTCTGCGGGTTGATGGGTGCCGCGCAATTCTTGCAGACGATCCCGTTGTTGCCTTTGTAAAAGCCCACGGCGCCGCAGATCTGGCAAGCATCGAAGATCGCTGCCACTTTGCCGTCCGGCTTGCGATAGAGCAAAAAACGCACTTTCACGCCCTGTACGTCGGCGCTGAAGCGGCGCAGGTCGCCTTCCGCCAGGTCTTTGTCGGGGATACTGGCGCGGCCGTCTTTGTCGAACGTGACGGGCGTGGCTTCCGTCAGCTTGGGGCCTTCGGCGTAAATAAACTCGGCGGTGACCATAAAGATAAAGATGAATGCGGTGCCCACCACCAGGTTGGCCCACAGGCGTTCGCGACGCTCGGTCCACTCCTGCTTGCGGGCCTCGGCTTTATTAGCGGGGGCATTTTGATTGGCTGAGGCCGTGCCAGCCGGCTGCGAAGGCGCACTGGCGTCCGGCTTGCGCCGCCGATATTCCAGCAGCACCATCAGCGCCGCCAGGGCCAGCATGGTGACAGGGAAGAAGTAATCATTGCGGACGATAGGCCCGATCAGCGCCATCTCGCGCTTGCTGGAGCGGATCACGCCGGTTTCAAACAGCTCATGCACGCCGCTGATGGCCAACTGGGCGGCGACGAAGAAAAGAATAATGGTGGTGACGCGGAAGAACTTCCGCAGGTCCACGCGCACGCTGCCCTTCACAAACATCACGCCAAAGACCACGGCTAGGGCCACGCCGGCCAGCGTGCCCAGGAAACTCATCAGTTCGGTGGAATTCAGGGTCACGCCGGAGAGGATGACCACGGTTTCCAGGCCTTCGCGAAACACCATGAGGAAGACAAAAGCGAATAGTCCCCATCGCGACCCGCCGCCGGCCAGCGCGCCCACTTTGCCTTCAATCTCGCCTTTCAACTTGCGGGCGGTGCGCATCATGAAGACGATCATCCCCACCACCAGCACCGCGGCCACCAGCATGACCCAGCCTTCAAACGTGTCCTGGCTGATAGGCAGGTAAGAGAAGGCCACGCCGCCGGCCACGCTGGCGATAAAGGCAACACCCAGCGCCACATAGACCGTCTTGCGCAGGTCCTGACGCCCGATCTTAGCCAGGTAAACCAGGGTGATGCCGACGATCAGCGCGGCTTCCACGCCTTCGCGTAATGTGACAACCAGGGCCTGAAACATGGGTGATTATGAAAATGAATTTCAATTTCAATTTCAATTAGAGATTTTACCCGCCCGGCAAACCCAAGTCAACAAGTTGAAAAGTCGAATAACAGGGGAAAGGGATGTCCCAGAGCCGTTACTCCAGAGATCCCAGCGTCTTCAGGAACGCCTGTGCCTGTTCCAACTGCGGAAACAGTCTTTCTTCCGCCTGAAATTCACGGGAATGCACGCAGCGCCGGCTGCCGCGCAGCTTGACCGGATGCCGCAGGTGCAGCATCTCGTGGTAAACCAGGTACTCAATCGCGTGGCGAGGCACGTTGACGCGGTCAAAGATACGGCTCACTACGATGGTGTTGTGCGCGGGATCATAGTGTCCCAGGCGGCGGCGCGAATGGTTGCCGCTCCAGGTCATCTGCGGGCGGGCCATGAGCCCGTGGAAGAAGCGCAGGTTCAGGTGGTCAAAGATTTCG
This sequence comes from Terriglobia bacterium, assembly GCA_020072815.1. Lineage (NCBI taxonomy): Bacteria > Pseudomonadati > Acidobacteriota > Terriglobia > Terriglobia bacterium. Next base: position 64,743 of record JAIQGE010000021.1, read on the forward strand.
TCCAGGTGATAGTGCTCGCCCGCCGGTCCAGCGATGCGCTTGCGCCCGCGCATCTGGCGCACCAGGTGCATCTTGGCCGCGATGGCGCGGCTTCCGCTGAACCGGCGATAGCGCGCGGCGTGCACAGGATCAATGACCGTGCGGTACAGCTTGGCGATAAGTATGTGCAGGATGGAATGCAGAACCGTCTGCGGCGCGCCTTCCAGCAGATCAGACAGCCGCGCGTAGATGCGTCCCTTGCGCAGGCGGATGGTGTTGTTAAGATTGCTGAAAGGGAAGAAGCGCACTTCAAATTCCGGCAGAGGCGCCTGCGGACGCAGCTCACGGTAAGCTTGCTCGAAGATGGCGGCAATCTTGGAAGTCATTGATTACGTGCTGGCGAGGGCCTCTATCTGAAATTCCGCCTCGCTTCGCACGGGAGAGAAAAACCTATTTCTTCTTTTCCGCCGCCGGGTCCTTTTCTACTACCTCCGCGTACTCCCGGGCCATATCGCCGCTGGACTTGACCCCATCCTGAGCGTCTTGCAGAACGAACATGAAATCCTGCGCTTCGCGGCGCATCTGGGGATCGTTTTGCGCAACGTTCTTGAGCGCGCGCAGGCGGGCTTCAAAGCGGTCGCAGGCGACCACCACTTCTTTCAGGCCGCGGCGAAACTCTTTGCGGTCGTCCTTGCTCAGCGGACGTCCCTGGTACTGGTCGAGATTGTCGTTGATCTCGTCCATGAGGGTTGTAAAGTCCTCCAGCAAGTCGTGGATTTTCTTGCCGCGGCCTTCGGCCTGCTTGGGATCGGCGCGCAACTGGTCCAGGGAATCCAGCCGGGCCTCAGTAAATTTGATGTACAGTTTCAGCCGCTTGTAAGGGTCCATGGCCACTTCGCGAAGCTGATCGGCCTCAGCATCCGTCAGGGGATCACGCCGCCGTCCGGCAAAAGAAGTGGCCACCAGGAGCAAGAGGAGCAAAGTCATCTTGGTTGCGGCCTTCATTTTTTAGTCTCCTTCTTCTTGGGCGCGAACATTACGTCCATCAGCTCCTGGCGATAGCCAGCCAGCGTTTTTTCAGCGGCGTCCAGGGGCGGGCGATCTTCGGTCACCAGCGTCCGCTTCAGGTTCTCCAAATGGCGCTGGGTTTGGCGCAGATGAATTTCCACTTCTTTCATCTTACTGCGGGTGTCCAAGGCAATGTCATGCGCCTTAGCGGCGTAGTCCAGGATTTCTTGCACCGTCGCTTGCCCTTTGGCGATGTCGTTTTGGGCAAACTGTTCTGACGCCACGTCCGCCAGGCGCTGTGCCAGCTCGGCATAAAGTCTGGCTTGCTGCCCGCCGCTGGCCGCTGCAGCCTCAGACTTGATCTGCTCCACCGACTTCTGCGCCGCCTGGCCAGCCAGGCCCAGGCCGAACACCAGCACGACGGCGAAGGTTGTGCGCATCTTCATGATTGCCATTTCGTTAGCTGCAAAGTCCGCCCAAGAAGCGGAGGACTATTTTTCCTCGAATCGTTCTTTGTTTATGTTCTTCTCTTACGGCTCTTCTCTTATGGTTCTATCGCTTTCAAACGATGCCGGGCCTGGAACTCCTGGTCGGGATATTTCCCGCCGGACACCGCCAGAAACTTTTTGTAATTTTCCGCTGCTGGTTTGTACATCCTAAGATTGTCATAGGATGTGGCGCGGATGAAAATAGTCCTGGGCGTCTCCGGCAAAAATTTGGCGCGGGCGTCCAGGCAACGTATGGCGAGTTCGTAGTGATTGTTTTCCCGCGCCGCGTCCGCCAGGTATCCATAGGCCTCAGGCATGTCCGATTTCAATTGCAGGGCCTTCACCAGCTCGCTCTCCGCGGCAGCATACTTCAGCTGGTAGAGCAGCGCGATGCCCAGGTCCAAGTGGAGCTGCGGGTCGCGCTGGTCGTTGTCCACCAGCGGCTGCAGGACAGCCTCGGCCTCTTTGTATTGCTTGTTGGCGAGGTAAAGGTCAGCCAGTTCCTTGGCGACCACTGGCCCTGCCGGCTGGCCCGCAGCTTGGAGCGCGGCGATAGCCTCCGTATTCTTGCCTTCTGATGCCAGCAGTCGCGCATATTGAACGCGGGCGGAAGCGTCTTGCGGGTTCTGGTCAAGGTATTTGCTGAGCCAGACTTCGGCGTCGGCGTACCGCTTCTGGCCGGCCAGCAGGTTGATCAATTGCGCCATGCCCGCGGAGTCGCCGGCCTCCGCGGCTTTCCGCAAATGCGATTCTGCGCCGGCTGCGTCGCCTGCTTTCCCCAACAACACGCCGGCACGTACCAGCATTTCTGGTCCGCCGGCTTTGAATTCGAAAGCTTTGTCGTAGGCGGCCGCCGCACCTTTCGCGTCATTGCCTGCGTTTTCCAAAGCTTCTGCCAGCGCCAGCCAAGCCCGGCCGCGCGCCTGCTGCCCGCCGGTGGTGGGTGTAAGTTCCACCGCTTGCTTGAGTACGGGAACAGCGCCAGCCGTATCGCCGGAGCGCGCCAGCGCGACCCCAAGGTTCAAGTTGGCTTCAAACCATTTCGGAGACAGTTCAACCGCTTTGCGATACGAAGTGATCGCGGCTGTGGTCTTGTCCAGGTGACTCTGGGCGAAGCCCAGATCAAACCAAGCTTGCGGGTTGTTCGCGGCGGCGGTCACGGCGACCAGAAGCTTCTCTTCCGCTTGCGCGTACTGCTGGCTTTGCAGCAGCGTTTCGGCTTCCTGCAAGCTGTCAGCCGGTCGAGTTTGCGTCGCCGCCTGGGGGCGTTTCTTCGCCGGCGCCGAAGCCTGATTCAGCGCGGGCCGCCCGGAGAGCGCTGCCAGCAAGATGGCCGAGATGAGTTTACTTGTGCCCATTCGAACGCGAAGCCTCGTCGCGCAAAACCCGGGACAGCCATTTTCCAGTGTGTGACTTGCTGCATTTTGCCACAGTTTCCGGCGACCCGGTTACCACTACTTCGCCGCCGCGGGCGCCGCCTTCCGGGCCCAGGTCAATCACCCAGTCGGCGGTCTTGATGACGTCAAGGTTGTGTTCAATCACCAGCACCGAGCCGCCGGCTTCAATCAGTTTGCGGAAGGCGGCCAGCAGTTTGCTGACGTCGTCAAAGTGCAGGCCGGTGGTGGGTTCATCGAAGATATACAGCGTGCCTTTTCCGGCGCGGGCTTGCTTGCGCTGCTCGCGTTCCTCGTCGGTTTCAGAGCCGGAAGCAAAGGCGCGCGGCCGTCCCGCAGGCATGAGATGCGCCGCTAGCTTCATGCGCTGGGCTTCGCCGCCGCTCAGCGTGGTGGCAGACTGTCCCAGCCGCAAATAGCCCAGGCCCACTTCCTCCAGCACGCGCAGCTTGTCCGTGATCTTGGGATGTCCGGAAAAGAAGTGCATGGCTTCACGGACCGTGAGGTTCAGCACTTCATGAATGTTCTTGCCCTTGTAGCGGATTGCCAGCACCGTGGGCATGTAACGAGCGCCTTTGCACTCTTCGCAAATGAGTTCTACGTCGGCGAGAAATTGCATCTCGACCGTCACCGTGCCATCGCCCTGGCAGGTTTCACAGCGTCCGCCGGGAATGTTGAAGGAGAAATGCCCGGCGCTGAAGCCGCGTTTCACCGCCTCGGGGACCGAGGCAAACACTTCGCGGATCACGTCAAAGGCCTTGATGTATGTCACAGGATTAGAACGCGGCGTGCGGCCAATGGGCGATTGGTCCACCAGCACAACGTCGGCTACGTATTGTCCGCCGGTGACGTTTTTGAATCCGTGGGCGGCGGGTCCGGGGCCGGCGGTGATTCCTTTTTCCGCCGCCAGGGCTTCATACAAAACGTTGTGCACCAGCGTGGACTTACCTGACCCCGAGACGCCGGTCACGGCGACCAGCATGCCCAGCGGAATATCCACGTTGATGTTTTTCAGATTATGGGCGCGCGCGCCTTCCACGCGCAGCTTGGGCACGCCGGGCGTGCGGCGGTTCTGGGGAAACTGTATGCGCAGTTCGTGGCTGAGATAGCGTCCGGTCAGGGAAGCGGGCAACTTCTTCAGGTCTTCATAGGTTGCTGCGGCCACCAGGCGGCCGCCGTGTTCGCCGGCGCCGGGGCCCAGATCAAGAATGCGGTCAGAGGCGCGCATCACGTCGGCATCATGCTCCACCACAAGAATGGTGTTCCCCAGATTGCGCAGCTCATGCAGGATGGTGATGAGCCGCGCAGTGTCGCGACTGTGTAGCCCGATGGAAGGCTCATCCAGCACGTACAGCGCGCCGACGAGTCGTGAGCCCAGCGATGTCGCCAGTTGAATCCGCTGGGCTTCACCGCCGGACAGCGTGGACGAGAGGCGGTCCAGCGTCAAATATTCCAGGCCAACGTCATTTAAGTACTTCAGCCGCTCCTGGATTTGCTCCAGGATTTTGCCAGCGATATCAGTATGTTCGCGGGAAAGGTTCAAGTTGTCGAAGAACTGTGCTGCCTGCTCCACGGTGAGCGACGTGGCTTCGCGGATATTCTTGCCTTCAACCTTTACTTGAAGGGCGTCCGCGCGCAGCCGCCCGCCGCCACACTCGGGACACTGCGCGTATCCGCGGTACCGGCTCAGGAAAACGCGCACATGCAGCTTGTACTTCTTGCGCTCCAGCAGGCTGAAGAAGCCTTGTACGCCGGGAAACTTGCCGTCGCCTTCAAGGACCATCTGCTGGTGGTCGCGATCCAGGTCCGCCCACGGGATGTCCATGGGAATGTCATTCAGCTTGGCAAACTTCCGCAAGTCGGATTGCAGCGTACGATACTTGGGCTTGGTCCAGGGCTCAATGGCGCCTTCGCCGAGAGTCTTGTTGCTGTCGGGGATGACCAGGTTCAAATCAAAATCAATGGTGTTGCCGAAACCCTGGCAGCGCGGGCACGCGCCAAACGGATTGTTGAAGGAAAACAGCCGGGGCTCCGGCTCCTGATAGACCGTGCCGTCATTCTTGCATTCAAACTTGTTGGAGAAACGATACTGTTTGGGCTGTTTGCCTGGCGCAGCTGGATCGTTGGGCTCCCCAGGCTCGCGGAGCGCTTGTAGGAAGACGACTTCGCCGGATTCGCGATTCGCCTGCTCCACCGCTTCCACGATGCGCGAGCGCTGGTCCGGCCCAACGACGATGCGGTCCACCAGCACGAACAGCGGCTGAGTGAAGTCAATATCCAGCAGGGATTCGGGGGTGGAAAACTCAAAGACCTGATTGTTCTGAAAGAGGCGGTTGAAGCCTTTTTTGCGAAGATCAAAGAGCCGTTCGCGCAGGGCGGCGTCGGCCGCTAGGGCGGCGGCTTCAGCCTCGGCTTTGGCTTTTTTTCCGCGAAGCTTCGTTTTTCCGGCACCCCGGTTTTCGAGCACCCCTGCTTCGCCGACTGGGGCGCGACGCACCGGAAAGACGGCGTTCAGGCGAGTGCCGGCGTCCAGCGCAAGAATCGTCTGGGCGATCTCGTCCACCGTGTCTTTCTTGACTTCAGCGCCGCATTGTTTGCAGAACGTTCGGCCGACGCGGGCGTAGAGCAGACGCAGGTAGTCGTAAAGCTCGGTCGCGGTGGCGACGGTGGACCGCGGGTTGCGCGTGGAGTTCTTCTGCCGGATGGCGATGGCCGGAGCGATGCCGTCAATCAGGTCCACGTCCGGCTTTTCAATGCGCTCGAGAAATTGTCGTGCGTATGCGGAAAGGGATTCCACATAGCGGCGCTGGCCTTCGGCGTACACGGTGTCAAAGGCCAAGGACGACTTGCCTGACCCGGAGACCCCGGTCACCACGGTCAGCGCGTTGTGCGGCACCTCAAAATCAATGTTCTTGAGGTTGTGCACCCGCGCGCCGCGGACAACGATGCTTTCATTGGGGTCAACAGACATGGTCACCAAGCCCTTTTCGTCGGGGCTACGTAGAGGCCGCTCCGCGAAACAGGCTGAATCTTTCTATTGTAATTTGTTTTGACGGAGAAGGGCAGGCGGGGGGCGCTCGAATGTCGTGCGGGGAAGGTGAGGCACAAGGCAGATCTAGGACAAAGGAGTTATTTGGGCTTCCTCCGACCGGGCCGTGCGCGCCAGGAGACGGGCTCCAAAGCTCACCGTTCCACTTTGCTATTCACCCAAGTCCCAAGTTTTCGCATAGAACCTGAAAGAATGGGTGTCCAAGTTCTAACAAGGGGCGGGAGAACGGATTACCATCGTCATATATGACATCCGCCTGATCGGACATAGTATGCTCGCCATGAGATATGTTTTGACGAGCTGTACTTCATTTCTATTGCTGGCAAGTGCAATAGCCACAAATGCCCAGGTCACCGATGTCGGGCAAAAAGTAACCGCAGCGTTAGCAAGCGTTGGCCCGGTGCCGGTCACAACGATCATCCAAGTTCCCCGTCAAACTACCGTATGTGATGACCCGCAAGGAAATACTCTTGAAAAAAGAAACGGGCAATTAACCAGAGATAGGGAGCGTTACGTCTGCAAGAAGGTGACTGTGTATGATGCGACACCCCAAACAAGCCATCAGTTATTGCAGGCATCGAATATCAAGATCGTGTCAAGTGCCCCGATCATTTTCGGAACTCCCATCAGGACGGAATTAACGGATCAGCTGTTTGTTGAGGACCAACTTGTCCAAAGTTGTGTAGCAGCCCCACCGCTGGGCCAGCAGATTACTCTGCAAAAAGCGTATCAGAGGACGTCTGCAATACAAATCGCTCAATCAATTAATCACACCATAGGCGGCGAGATTAATTCGAGCTTCAAGATATCAGATTCATTCACTGTTGGAGCTAAGATTTCTTTTGGAGAGGGCACTACCAACGGCACGACAACGATAGATACAAAACAGGAAACAGTCACAAGAATTCGAACCGCAAGTACGACTGTTCCCGCCGGAACTGCAGCGGTATTGGAAATGAAAATATGGCCCATACACTTCGTTGTGCCGTTTAGCACAACCGTTACGGTAGACGCGGATTTAAGCCGAAATGATAGGCATCTCCAATTGCTTTCACAACTGCTTACCGATCCCGCTGCCCGCACATTCCCGATCACTGGAACAATAGAAGCAAACGACGCGTCCGAGGGGATTACGGTGGAATATGTTGTGGCTTATGATCCAAGCAGATGTACGGGCGCCGCAAAACGAGCTAGGGTGGTTCTGGAACATTACCGCCCAGCGTCTGATGCGAAGTTTATCGAAAGGGCGAACCCGAAGAACTAGCTTTGAGTCTACATGTCTATGGAACAAGGGCTGGACCGATCCAGGTTCGTTTCGATCCAGCCCTCTTCTTGCAGACGCCGCCGGTTGGAAGGAGCGCGACGGCCTGCAAAGCAATCCTGCTTAGACCACCGGAGTCACTACGGCGCGGTAGTTGCCTAATACCGCACGAGGTGGTCCTTCCTAATGACCACTCCCACCGTGGCGTTGGCGGGCAGGACGTAATCATTGCCTTCGCCGGGACAGCGATGGTCCAGCGACACGGCAACGTAGTAGGGCAGCAGCAAGACGAGAAACGGGGCCGTGACCGCGAGGATGAACGGAAACGCGAAGATCCAGAATGCAGGCCCCAGGTTCTTTTCCACGGGCATGTATTTGGGAAGGGTAGCGTCAGCATCCGGGCTGACAAAGCCCACGTGGGTGGGCGCGGAACTGCCGTCGGCGAAGGGGATGCTGTACAGCTTCCACTCAACCTCGGCGTTGCGGCAGTTGGCCTTGGGCTGCTTCACCCGGATGACGCGCCCGTGGACTACCGTCCCTTCCGGCAACAGGGTCACGCCGTTGACCACCAGAGCGGTGACCAGGCGGAGAGGAACGTCGTCACCCTTTTTGGCGGTGGCGGAGTTCAACGCCTCCATGGTCGCGAACCGCAGCGGCGTTTCGTAGGGAACCTTGACGATGTTGGCTCCAGGTCCGGCCTGTTGGGCTTGGGCCTGGGACACGGCGATTAATGCAGTGAGAAAGATTGTAAGAATGTGTTTCAACATGGCTGGCCTCCGTTTGCTCTACGGTCTTCGTTCGTTGCGGGCTTCGGTTCTTTGGGAGCTTTTTTCCTCGCGAGCGTGGTTCTTCGCGGTGCAACTTGGCGTCGCTAGTACCGCACCTTGTGGTTCTGCCTGACTTCCACGGCGACGGTGGAGTTGGCGGGCATGTTGAATTCGTGGCCCGCCAGGTCGCAGCTCGAGAACAGCGCAAAGGGAAGCACCAGCAGCAGCGGCGAGTAAGCGACGATCATCAGCGCGTACATGGGGATGGCCAGGATGGCTTCCCACCAGTTATTGATTTCAAAATCGCCTTCGCCGCCAGTGGATTGGTGCACCAGGCGGCTGGGGACGGAAGCGTCGGGGTCAGCGACCACCGACCAGACTTGCACTTTGGCGGTGGAGGAGTCGGCAAAGGTGAGGGAGTCGAGCTGCCACTTGACCTGGCCGTCATGGCATTTCAGGTCAGCCTTTTTAACTTTGACTACTTTGCCGTGGACGATCTCGCCGGCCGGCAGCAGGGTGACGCCGTCCACCACCAGGGGGTTGACCAGGCGCAGGGGGACGTCGTCGCCCACTTTGGAGGTGGTCGAGCTGAGCGGTTGCATGGTGGCGAACTTGAGCCCGGTGTGTTTGCGGACCGTGGTGGTGCTGCTTGGGGCGGTAACCGGGGCGGCGCTCGGCGCGGGCGTGCCAGATTGCTGCGCGGCCCCTTGCGAAACCACAACCAGCGATATTGCGAAGACAGCAAGAATTTGTTTGAACATGAGCATCTCCTTCCAACGGTCGCAGCATAGGCAAGGCGGCTTTCAGCCTCAAGCGACAAGGTACGGCGGCTTGGCGGTGACGCAGTTTGTCGCGCAACGCGGCAGCCGGGGCTGCCTCCACCCCGCCTTGCGAAGGGCGTGTCGGGAATCCAGGGCGGCGCCATGCGGTCGAACTGGGGGCCGAGCCGAGAATCCGGCCCTATATGGCTCGCGAACAAAGACTTTCACTGGTCAATCGCAGGAAAGTTGTTACAATTCAGGAAAATCCCCGCCGCCGTGAGGCGGTTTGAGCAGAGTCTCCAGTGCCCATTCGAGAAGTCCACGTTACCGGCTACCGGTCAGTCCGCGAACTAAGGTTGAAGCTGCGCCAGATCAATGTGCTGATTGGTCCCAACGCCTCCGGCAAGAGCAACCTTTACAACTCCGTGTTCCTGCTGGCCAAGGCGGCTGCGGGAGGATTTGCCCGGGTCATCGCTGACGAAGGCGGCATGACGTCAGTGGTTTGGGCGGGCGAGCGCAAAGGCCGGAGTCTCCCTTCGTCGCGCATGGAGTCCGTGCGCATGGGCTTGGGCGTGAAGACCGACTCGTTCAACTACGATCTGGTCTGTGGTTTGCCCAAACCTTCACGCTCGGCCTTTGATCTTGATCCGGAAGTGAAAGAAGAACGCGTATGGATGGAAAGCCCGCGCGGCATGAAGGTAACTTTTTTTGACCGCAACTCGGAGCGCGCGTGGATTCTGGACCGCGAAGAGCGCCTCTCCGACTACTCCGGCGAACTGCTGCCCACCGAATCGGTGCTCTCGCAGTTGCGTGAGCCGCATCTTTATCCTGAGCTTTCCGCTCTGCGCGCGGAGATGAGCCAGTGGCGCTTCTACCACCATTTCCGCACGGACCACGAGTCACCACTGCGTCATCCGCAGGTTGGCGTGCGAACGCCGGTGCTGAGCCATGACGGCCGCGATCTGGCCGCGGCGCTGCAGACCATTCTGGAAGTCGGACAGGAAGAAGACCTGCGCGAGTCTATCCGCCAGGCGTTTCCCGGAGCCAGCCTGGTGATCGAGCACAACTCGGAAAGCGGCACGTTCGCCGTTGCGTTGCGCATGCCGGGATTGAAACGCACGCTGCGCGCCCGCGAACTCTCGGACGGTACACTGCGCTATCTATGTCTTATGGCAGCGCTGCTCAGCCCGCGTCCGCCGGCGCTTCTGGCGCTCAACGAACCGGAAACCAGCCTGCACCCCGACCTGCTTGAGCCGCTGGCCAAGCAGATGGTGAACGCATCCCGCAATTCCCAGCTCTGGGTGGTCACACATTCGCAACGCCTCGCCGAACTGGTGGAACAATATTCCGGCGAATCGCCTGTACGACTGGAGTTGAACGGCGGCGAGACGCGCGTGGTCGGGCAGAAGCTGGTGGAGATCAGCGAAGAAGCCGGTTAGAGCGGCAGCTTGTATCATCCGTTCCCATCACGAGCTTTCGTCTGTTCGTAATCGGCCATGGCCACGTACTGAGATGTTGGTCCCATCATTAGCTAATTCTCATTCTTGACGCGGAATTCCTAAGAGAAACTACCGTGTTTTCCTCAGCCGCGCATCACACATGTCACGGGCCAACTATATTTTTCCCGGCGCTTGTCACTCTACTAGGTTAAGCGTCCGCTTGTTGGGCATTTAAGTGTCGAGATGTGCATCGCGTGGGTTCCGGGCGCTCGAGTTGTGACTTATTGAATAAGGGCGTCTGTAGTGAGTGACGATCGCGTTCCATTGCGCAAGAAATCCGGCGAAGCAGGCATGATCGAGTCTCATTGCTCGGGATGCGGAATGTTCATTGCCGCTTCCGCTAGCCTTCAACTATTGCGAATAGCAGAAGAACGGCATCACTGTCCCCCACCTTCGACATTAGACGGCGGGGCGGACTTCTTCCGCACCATGAAGCCGGGCGAACCGGCTTATCTCCCCGCTGAATCGGACATGGTGTTGGATTTGCCGCCGGACGACAAAGTTGGCCGGCTGCTGCGCGAGCTTGCCAGCAAGGAACCGCAGCTCGACGCATGGCTCAAAAGCTCAGACACGCATGCCGTCTGGTTTCGCAAAGACCCGGTCGCGGCCATCCGCGCTGCCAACTTGGGGATTGAAGAAGAAGTTCTCAAGGACCTGGAATCCGTTGCGGCTTCCATCGCCCTGAAACTCAAGCCCCGGGTTTGACTTCTTCGCAAGCGATGTAGGATTTTCTTTCTCTTCCACCAAGGCATGCGACCGCCGTGATTGCGGAGGTCACGCCCGCTCAGCCAGCACGCTTCCACCGCGGGCGAATGTTTGCTTATAGCCAGCATAAATATTTTCAATTTCCACGCCGAGGCCTCCAGTCGTTAAATTGTGTGTTAAGCTCCTGCCCGGATTGGCCGCCAGGAGCTTTTACCCAATATGCGAAATCGCTGCCTGATCGGTTTCACTGTCTGCATCTTCTATCTATTGCCTCTGCGAATTGTGGCGCAGACTCCGGGAAGCCCGGCGGCGCCCGCGGCAGCGTCTGCTACGGCTGCGGCGCAGAATGACCGTCTGGCCCGCGTGGAGCAGCAATTGGCGGACGCCAAGAGCTCCGCCGACAATGCCTGGATGCTCACCAGCTCCGCCCTGGTGCTGATGATGACCGGCCCCGGTCTGGCCCTCTTTTACGGTGGCCTGGTGCGCAAGAAAAACGTTTTGGCCACCATGATGCAGAGCCTGGCCTTGATGGCGATTGTCACCGTCACCTGGGCCATCTTCGGATACAGCCTGGCGTTCGGGCCGGGCAACAGCTTCATCGGAGGCTTCCACAACCTCCTCCTGCATGGCGTGGGAGCGGCGCCGGACACCGACTATGCCGCCACCATCCCGGCACAGACCTTCATGGTCTACCAGCTGATGTTTGCCATCATCACCCCGGCGCTGATCACCGGCGCGTTCGCTGAACGCATGAAGTTCAGCGCCATGGTGGTGTTCATGGTGCTGTGGTCGATCGTGGTGTACAGCCCCATGGCCCACATGGTTTGGGGCAAGGGCGGCCTGCTGAACGCTGCGTTGGGCGGACGCTTTCCCACGCTCGACTTCGCCGGCGGCACCGTGGTCCACATCACGTCCGGCGTTTCCGCGCTGGTGTGCGCGCTGTACATGGGGAAGAGAATCGGTTATCCAAAGAATGCCATGCCGCCGCACAGCGTGGTGCTCAGCTTTATTGGCGCGTGCCTGGTGTGGGTGGGATGGTTCGGCTTCAACGCCGGCAGCGCACTCGGCGCCGGCAGCCTGGCCACCAGCGCGTTCGTGGCCACCCATTTTGCCGCCGCCGCAGCGGTGATCGGCTGGAGCGCGGCGGAGTGGAAACGCAATGGCAAACCCAGCGCGCTGGGCGCCATCTCCGGCGGAGTGGCCGGACTGGTGGCCATTACTCCGGCCGCAGGCTTTGTCAGCCCGATGGCCGCGCTGGCCATTGGACTCATCGCCGGCTTCTGCTGCTATTGGATGGTGTCCAGGGTGAAGAACCGCTTTGGTTACGATGACACGCTGGACGCTTTCGGCGTTCACGGCGCCGGCGGCACGGTCGGCGCATTGCTCACTGGCGTCTTCGCCATCAGCGCGGTCAATCCCATGTTCAAGGACGCCAAAGGAAATGTGCTGCCGTCCGGCATGCTGGAAGGCAACGGCCATCAGATGCTGAACCAGCTTACGGGAGTGGCCATCGCCTGGGGACTGGCCATTGTGGGCACGCTGCTGATCCTGTGGCTGGTGGACAAGACGATCGGCCTGCGCGTATCGGAAGAGCATGAAATTCAGGGCCTGGATCTCTCGCAGCACGGCGAAGAAGGTTATTACTGGGAAACATCGGCATAAGATAGTGGCTAGAACTTTGGATGGCAGAAAGTCGGGCCGGCGATTTGGTATACGGAATCGTCGATCGGAACGTTTGTGTTCAACGAGAGTATTTGCGTTCGGACGCAACCGAGCGCCGTAGGCGCGAAATGATTTAGCCCAGGGCGGAAGCCCTGGGTAGGCGAACAACAACATGCGAGCCCCGGAGGGGCGGCACAAAAATGACCAAGATTGAAGCGATTATTCGCACCTCCAAACTGGACGCGGTGAAAGACGCGCTGCATGAAATCGGCGTGGAAGGCATGACCGTCCTGGAAGTCCGCGGCCACGGCCGGCAAAAGGGCCACACCGAGTTCTATCGCGGACAGGAATACACCGTGGACCTGATTCCCAAAACCAAGATCGAGCTGGTGCTGGATGACGATATGGCGGAAAAAGTCGTCCAGACCATCATGAATTCCGCGCGCACCGGAAAGATCGGCGACGGAAAGATCTTTCTCTCGCGCATAGACGAGGTCATCCGCATTCGCAATGAAGAGCGGGGCCCGGGCGCTCTTTGATTTCACAGCTCGATGAGCATCGAAGCCGGCTATGTGGACGATTTTCATACTGATCTTCACTCTCATTTTCGGCCGCGCAGACGCAGGCAAGGTCAGCGCAGATCCAGAAGCGCCAGCGGTTGCCTTCTGTTCTCTCGTTGCACGCCCTCAGGAATATGCCAGCAAGACTGTCAAAATTAAAGCGACCCTTGCTAGTAGCACGGAGTTCCAGATACTCAGGGACGATTCCTGCCCGTCGCCTGTCAATCCAAGCTCAGGAAAGTCTGATTTGGTTGAAGCGACGTTTAACCAGAGTCAGTACGACTTCAAAGCTGCAATTCACAGAAAACTCACCAAGCTACTTAAGAAGAGGCAGCAAGCTGACGTCACAGTTATTGGCACCTTCACAGACCCAGGACATTACTTTGGGCATCAAGGCTGCTGTCGATACCAATTGGACGTTCAAAAACTGGTCTCCGTCGAAAAGAGTCGAAAAACAAATGTCGAGCCCCCGCGGGCGCGTTGAGCGTTCGGCAGAATCTTCATCATGAGCACAGCAGCGCTATCCAGCGGCCAATTGCGCGACCTGTACACCGGGGAATCGGCGCGCATCCAGCAGGAATTTACATCCACCGGCAACGGCCGCGCCGCCGTCCTGCAACGCGCGCAACTGCTGGACCAGATCATGGTCCGGCTGTGGGAAACGTTTCTTTCGCGGCAAACCGGCGGCAAGCTTGCTCTTGCTGCCGTCGGCGGATACGGACGCAGCAGCCTGTTTCCGTTCTCTGACGTTGACCTCCTTCTTTTGCACGCTGATCGCGAAGCTGAAGCCGCAGCGAAAGACGCCGTGCGCGCCTTCTCCCAGGAGCTGTGGGACCTGGGTATCAAGCTCAGTCCGGCTAGCCGGACTCTGGAAGAATGCGACCGTTTTGATCCCAACAACGCGGAGTTCTCCATCTCACTGCTCGATTGCCGCTTCCTGGCGGGCGATCGCGAGCTGTTCGCCCGGCTTCGCGACAAAGTTGTGCTGAAGCTGGTCATGCGTGACGCGCAACTCCTGGTCCAGCGGCTGGTGGAACTGGCGCGCGCGCGCCATGCCAAATACGGCAGGACCGTTTTCCATCTTGAGCCCAACATCAAAGACGCGCCCGGCGGGCTGCGTGATTACAACGTGTCGCACTGGCTGGCCCTGATTTCTTCCATGGAGAAGCTCCAGAGCTGGCCGGACGAGCGCGCGTTGTTGCCTGCTTCCATGCGCAAACAAGTGGACGCGGCGCTGGACTTCCTGACGTCCGTCCGCTGCTTTCTCCACATCCGCCACGGCCGGGACGACAATTCACTCACCTGGTCAGCGCAGGACGAAGCCGCCGCACGCAAGATCGGAGTCTCCGACGCCGCAGCCCTGACCGCCGCCGACTGGATGCGCATCTACTTCAGCCACGCCCGCAACGTCCATCGCGTAAGCCTGCAATTGCTCGACGAAGTCCCCGCCGCGTGGTCGTCCATTTACCGGCAATTCCAGAGCTGGAAGTCGCGCGTGTCGAATTCCGAGTTCTCCGTGGTCCACAACATGGTTTTCCTGCAGGACTCAGCGGCGATCCAAGATCCGGAAACGCTGCTGCGGCTGTTTCATTTCATCGCCCAGCACGGTCTCAAGCTCAGCACCACCACGGAACAGCATGTGGAACAGGTATTGCCGTCCATGGCGGCAACGCCGCCGCGCGGCGCGGAGCTGTGGATTTATCTCCAGGAAGTCCTGTTGCAGCCGCACGCCGCCGACGCGCTGCGCGCCATGCATGCCCTGCGTTTTCTCACGCTGGTGCTGCCGGAACTCAAAGCCACTGACGCCCTGGTGGTGCGCGACTACTACCATCGCTTCACCGTGGACGAGCATTCCATCCTGGCGATAGACAGCTTGCATCAGCTCCGCCAGTCGCCGGCGGAGTGGGACCAGCGCTACGCCGAGCTGTTGAACGAACTCGAGCAACCGGAGTTGCTTTATCTCTCGCTCCTTCTGCACGACGTGGGCAAAGGCGCGCCGCAGGGCAGCGGCGGCCACATCGCCGCCGGAATGGAACTCGCCCAGAGCTGCCTGGAGCGGCTGGATCTGGAGCCCCAAGACCGCGACACCGTGCTGTTCCTCATCGCCAACCATCTGGAAATGTCAGCCGCCATGCGGCGTGACATTTTTGATCCGGAAACCGTGCGTGCCTTCGCGGAGAAATTGCAATCGCCGGAACGCCTGAAGATGCTCTGCCTGATGACCTTTGCCGACATCAAAGCCGTCAACCCGGAAGCGCTCACTCCGTGGAAGGCGGAAAACATCTGGCAGCTGTACATTGAGACCGCCAATTACCTGAACCTGAGCATGGACCAGCGCCTGCATGCCGGGTCGCAGGAAGAGGACCAGCTGCTGCGCACGATCTCACCCGTGGCCGGCAAGAAACTTAAACCGTTTCTTGAAGGCCTGCCGCGGCGATATCTGGCTACTTGCTCGGCCAAAGAAGTTCTCTTGCACCTGGAAATGGCCGGCGCATTGAAGACTGAGCCGGTGCAACTCGCGCTGGAACGCGGGCGCCACTGGTTTGATCTCACGCTGGTTACCATGGACCGTCCGTTGCTGTTTGCCCAGGTCACCGGCGTGCTGGCCGCGTGGGGCATGAGTATCGTCAAAGCCGGCGCGTATTCCAACTCCGCCGGCGTGGTGGTTGACACCTTCCACTTCACTGACCGTTTTCGCACGCTGGAACTCAACCTTCCTGAATGGGAGCGCTTCAAACGCAGCATCCGCGACGTGCTGAACGGGCATGCCGATCTGGAGAAAATGCTGCGCGACCGCCTGCGCTCCAGCAAGACTGCCGGCAGCCGGACGAAGATCCAGACGCGCCTGGAATTCAACCAAACCAGCTCCGCGCGCTGCACCGTGCTGCAGGTGATCGCCCAGGACCGTCCCGGACTGCTGTATCGCATCAGCTCTCGCCTGGCCCATCAGAAATGCAACATCGAGATCGCGCTCATTGATACCGAAGGCGAGATGGCGATTGACGTTTTCTACCTCACCGCGAACGGCGCCAAGCTCAATGCGGAGCTGGAGAAGAAGGTGAGGGAAGCGCTGGTGGGAGAGTTGATAGAGGAGTAGGCCGGAGTGGCCCACGCTTTCGCCCGGTGTTGGCGAAGCGTGCGGCATTTAGTAATTTTCAGGAACGCCCTACCGCGCCGCCGCTCCCGCCAGCGCCGGAGACATCGCCGTCAACGCCTGGTCCATGATCTTGATGGCTTCGTCCACGTCAGTCTTGGTGATGTTCAACGGCGGAGAGGTGCGCACCACGTTGTTGAACAGCCCGCCTTTGCCCACGAGCAGTCCGCGTTTGCGGCACTCTTCCATGAACTTGTTTGTCGCTTCGGGCGATGGCTCTTTGCTCACGCGGTCTTTCACGAATTCCAGCGCCTGCATCAGGCCCATGCCGCGGACGTCGCCAATCTGGTCGAACTTGTCTTTGAGGCTTTCCAGTCCCGCGCGATAGTAGCTGCCCACGGTGGCGGCGTTGTCCATGAGGCGGTCTTCTTCGATCAAGTCAATGGTCGCTTTGGCCGCAACGGACGTCACCGGGTTTCCGCCGAACGTGGAAATCTGCAGGCCCTTGAAGCTGGCGGCAATCTCCGGACGCGTCATGGTCACGCCCACCGGCGCGCCGTTGGCCAGGCCTTTCGCCGACGTGATGATGTCCGGCGTGACTTCCCACTGCTCAATGCCGAACCAGCGTTTCCCGGTGCGTCCCCAAGCGGTCTGCACTTCGTCAGAGATGAACAGCCCGCCGTAGTCTTTCACGATCTTGAACACGATCTTGAAATATTCTTTGGGCGGCGTGATAAACCCGCCCACACCCTGAATCGGTTCGGCGATGAACGCGGCAATCTGGCCTGAAGTAGTGGTTTGAATGACCGCTTCAACGTCTTTGGCGCACGCCACTTCACAACTGGGATAAGTCTTCCCCAGCGGGCAGCGGTAGCAGTAAGCATTCATCGCGTGGACGATGCCCTGCACCGGTGAAGGCAGCGACTTCCGCCAGGTGCCGTGTCCGGTGAGCGACTGCGCCAGTTGCGAGCGTCCGCTGTAGCCATGGCGCAGCGCAACTACTTCAAAGTGTCCGGTGAACATGCGCGCTAGTTGGATAGCGGTCTCGTTGGCTTCCGTTCCGCTGTTGCTGAAGTAGGTCTGGCTGATTTCGCCGGGAGTGATCTGCGCCAGCTTTTCCGCCAACGCGACGATACCTTCATTCGGGAACACGGTGGACGCGTGCTGCAGCTTGTCCACCTGCGCCTTTACCTTGGACGTGACCCGCGGATTGCAATGCCCCACGGAAATGGTCACGATGCCGCCAAAGAAATCCAGGTACTTCTTGCCCTCGGTGTCCCACAGGTACTGCATGGATGCGTGGTCGGTGACCAGCGGGTCAGTGTAATAAGTTGAGACGGAGGGGAACAGGTACTGCTTATGTTTTTTGAGGATTTCTTCTTTGGTCATGGCTGTCCTTGAGAAGGCGTCTGTTGAAGTGTACTTTTCATGCCCAATGCAAAGGGACGAATGAAAATGGCAAGCGCCAACGTTCGACTAAAATAGGATGCTCGGACAATTTTAAACGTTCCTGCCTGCGCTGGCGGCAAAAAGTTGTAGGTGCAGGAACCTAGGCGATAGCCGTCAGCAAGTCCTTGGGCTGGGCGTTGTCGCCGAACGTCTGGCTGACGTGCGCGAACAGGTCTTTGTTTCCCGGCGCGAACACGAAGCTGCCGCCCAGTTGAAACGGATCTTTGCCCAGGCGATGCTGGCGCACGCCAATAGCTTTGGCGCGCTTGCGGGCCCGCATGTTGTCGCCGCGGAACAGGTGGAGCAGATTTGCTTTACGCAGTTCCAGCGCTCTGTAGGTCTGGCGGTCCTCGTCAATCAGAAGCGGGAAGTTGATCCCGGTTTGCTCGCGGAAGTGGCGGGCGTAGTCAGTCCCGCCCAGTCCAATCGCCACCAGCTTGGCGCCCTTGCTGCGAAACTGCTCTTCATATTCGCGCAACTGCGCGACGTGCTCGCGGCAGAAGATTCAACCGTAATGGCGCAGGAACACCACCACCGCCGGGGCATCCGCCCACAACGATCCCAGACGGGTTTGCTTGCCGTCGGCATCGGGTAGAGTGACTTCTGCGAGTCTGCTGCTGTAGGTGGCCATCTTGGGCTGTCATTGTCGTGGTCGGCGGAGCCAACTGTCAAGCTGAATGCCGATTCATTCATGCGTGATTATGCTAGACTGGCCTGGTCTTGGACCCTTTGACTCCAAAAAGCTGGGCTTCCAGTCCTTGTTATCTGGCCGACGCCGAATTGTTGGAAGAAACATCCGTGGACGACGGCCCTTCGCGCAACCTTATTAATATTAATGAGGCCGACGGGGCAGAGGATCATGGTTCGGAAGGTGGTGCCCATCCCCAGCAAGTTCAACCGGACGCAAGTCAAGATGGAACTCCGCATCCGGCCGGGGATGAATGAGTCCGCCGTGCCTCCCACCACGCGTTTGATTGAGCTTCACGTCCCCGGTTTATCCGCATTCGCAAACCAGAACGCAAGCGGGAGTTGATTGATGGAACTAAGAAACTCTGTCGCGGTCATCACCGGAGCAGGTTCCGGCATTGGGCGCGCGCTGGCGCAGGAGCTGGCGTCGCTGGGCGCGCAACTCGCCCTGGCGGACGTGAACAGCGCCGCGGCGGAAGAAACGCGCGGCCTGCTGGGCCCGGTCACGGCCCGGACCTACACTGTGGACGTAGGTGACGCCGCGGCCATGGAAGCCTTCGCCCGCCGCGTAGAACAGGATTTTGGCCGAGCCACGATTCTGGTCAACAATGCCGGAGTCGCGCTGTTCGGGACGTTCGACGAACTCACCGTCCCAGAGATCGAGTGGCTTTTCCGCATCAACTTCTGGGGCGTGGTCCACGGCTGCAAGTTTTTTCTCCCCTTGCTGCGGCGGGAGAAGGACGCGCGCATTGTGAATATCTCCAGCGTGCTGGGCATGGTGGGGACTCCCGGCCAGTCAGCCTATTGCGCCAGCAAGTTTGCCGTTCGCGGCTTGAGTGAAGTGCTGCGGGAAGAGTTGCGCGCGGCGAATGTGAGCGTGACTTGCGTGCATCCCGCAGGCATCAGCACCAAAATCGCATTGAACGCGCGCGCCGGCGCCGCCACCCGGGCTGAAGACCAGGAGCAGGCCCAGGCCAGATTTGCCAAAGTCCTGCAGATTTCTCCGCAGGCTGCGGCGCAGACCATTGTGCGCGGAGTCCTCAAGAACAGAGACCGCGTACTGATCGGCGCGGATGCTCACCGCATTGACTTCTTCACCCGATTGATGCCCGTTCGCGCCAGCGCCGTTCTCACCAAGTGGATGCAGAAGCGAATCGAAGAGCCGGAAAGGGCGCCGGAGCCCAAGAACCCGGAGCCCAAGAACAAAGAGGCGGCTCCGGCTTCCCGCTAGTTGGGCATTCCGCCTGGTGGCGGGCGACGCAGGGGCATAAAAACATCAGGGGCCGATTGCTTTCAAAGTCGCAACAGCGCGAAGTGCCTAGAATTACAAGACTCATGAAATCAACCTTTTGACAAATCCGCCTCGGAGAGACATAATTCTTGGCCGTGGTCTCCCTGCCACACCGTTCGCACTCTCCCGGACCCTCCGGCGCCCGCCGGCGAGGCGTGTTTCCTATATTGCAGATAAGGTGCAATCGCATGGCAAGGGAAGATATGAATGAGGATTCATTCATAGCAGTGGACGGCGGGTTCTACTTAAGGAATTGTTCTTCGCTGACGATGTCCTCACGCTTGAAACAGGAGGCTTTATGAGGTCGTTCAATCTCTGGAAAACCCTTTTTGTGTGCGCGCTGATGGTTGTGTTGCTCAGCGGCATGGCGGTCGCGCAGGGCGTTGGCGCCTCCGGCGACATCACAGGTACAGTCACTGACCAGTCCGGAGCCATCATTGCCGGTGCAACGATTACTGTCACGGACGTCGCAAAGGGCACCAAGCACATTGTCACGTCGGACAGCAATGGCCAGTTCCGCGTGCAAGCGCTGTTGCCGGCCACCTACAGCGTGAGCGTGATGAAGGGCGGCTTTCAAGCGGAAATCGCCAAGGCTGTGCAGGTGGGCATCGGCCAAACCAGCATTGTTGATTTCAAGATGAAGGTGTCCCAGGTCTCAGAGGCCCTTGAGGTCACCACGGAAGCGCCGCTGGTCGAAACCGACAAGGGACAGCAGGCCAACGTGGTCAGTGAGCAGTACATCCGTGAATTGCCCATCAACCGTCGCGACTACCTGACGTTTACCCTGCTGGCGCCGGCCGTTACAGATTCCACCCGCTTGGCGGGCGACCAGGACTTCCGCGTGAAGCAGACGCCGCAGAGCGGCCTGTCGTTCTACGGTAGCAACGGCCGCGGCAACAGCGTGACCGTGGACGGCGGCGAAGCCAATGACGACGCCGGCGGCGTGCGCCTGAACGTGGGCCAGGATGCCGTGCAGGAATTCCAGATCAACCGCAGCAACTACGGCGTGGAGTTGGGAGGAGCCAGCGGAGCCACTATCAACATCGTGACCAAGTCGGGCACCAACAATACTCATGGCAGCCTGTTTGCGCTCTTCCGGAACGACGGCATGGATGCCGCCAATCCGTTCGCCAAATCGCAGGCGTTGCAGCCCGGGCAGACGTTTAATCCGGCCTTGCCGGACTCGGTGGGGAGAAACATCAAGGATACCTTGAAGCGTGAGCAATTCGGCGCCAGCATCGGTCTCCCTATCAAACACGACAAGACATTCTTCTTCACCTCGTTTGAGGGACTGATGAATGACTCGCAAAACGCGGTTACCCTGTTCAACTCAACCAGCGTTTTCCGTCCGAACGGCGGCCAGCAAGCCATTCTTGGCCAATTGGCCACCTTGGCGGGGAATCCTCCGGTGCCCTGTCTTACCGGCCAGCCGGCGTTGCCTGCGGCCACCTGCGCGGCGATTCTCACCAACGTTCTGACCGTCAACCCGGCTACCAGCCCGCTGAACGCGTTTATCGTCAACCAATTTGAAAACAACGGCGGCCTGTTCCCCTACACCACGCGCCTGTATCTGGCGTCTTCCCGTCTGGACCACCAGTTCAGCGACAAGAACCAGGTCTTGTTGCGTTACAGCTTCGGGCATGATCGCGAAGAGAATCCTGACGTGCAGTCCTTGACCGGGTTCTCCCGCGGCAGCTCCGTGCACGCCTTCGACAATACTCTGGCTGCTGCCCACTTTCACCAGTTCAGCGCCAAGACCTTGAACGAAATCCGCGCGCAGTTTAATTACTCAGGCTTCAACGTCATCCCCAACGTGCCCGGCGAAGTGGGTTTGGATATCCCCGGTTTCGCCAACTTAGGCACGCAAATCTTCCTGCCCAGCTTGACCATCATGCGCCGCTATGAAATCGCCGACAATTTCAGCACGATCCGCGGCAAACACAATTTCAAATTCGGCGGCTACGAACTGTATCGTGGCAACCATTCAGAGTCGCACACCTTCTTCCCCGGCCGGTTCGTCTTTGGCAACTTGCCCGGAGGGCTCCTGAGCCCCTGCCTGCAAGTGCCGGCGGCCTGCGGACTCACTGCCGCTGCCCAGACCATCAGTCCTCTGCAGTCGGTTTCGCTGGGACTGCCGCAGTTCTATCAGCAGGGCTTTGGCAATCCTGTGTACAACTATCCCCGTCCATATACTTCAGCCTACGCCCAGGACCAATGGGCGGTCAGGCCCAACCTGCAGTTGACCTATGGCGTGCGCTATGAAGTGGACTCCCAGTACGGAGCGCTGGTCACAGACAAGAACAATTTTGCCCCCCGCGCCGCTTTCTCATGGGACCCCTTCAACGACAAGAAGACCGTGATCCGCGGCGGATACGGGCTGTTCTATTCCCCCGTCTATGGCCAGATTGCTGACGTGGTGCAGACTCTGGGCTTGGTGAACGGTAACCGGCAGATTGCCCAGATTTTTGTGCCCATCACCGGTGCACCGGGCAATCCCGCGCTGACCTCAGCAGCCATCTTCCAGACGCTGTTTGCCCAGGGCAAGGTCCAGTGCGCCATCCCCACCGGCTTGAATGCGGCCTGCATTACACCCGGAGATCTGACCCAGTTCGGTATCGCCATTACCCATAGCGGCGCCATTCCCCCGCTGACGGTCATTTTCAGCGGGCAATCTGACTACCAGAACCCCTACTCGCAGCAGGCTGAATTCGGCATTGAGCGCCAGGTGGGACGCGAATGGGCAGTTTCGGTGAGTGGCATTTATGTGCACACCATCGGGTTGCCGGTGGCCCTTGACCAGAATGCGCTGTCTACTGCCCCGATCAGCAACATTACGTTGTCTACTGGACAAGTCGTTCCGGTGCGCAACTTCAATACCAGCACGAGCAACGCTCTCACGCCGGGCTTGGCGCCCTGCGGCGGAGCGGCAATCGTCACTTGCTTTGCCAACCCGCTGCGGCTTCAGGACAACGTTTATTCGTCCAAGGGGTCGGCGTTGTATGAAGGCGTGATCTTTGAGATCAAGAAGCGCGTGTCCCACCACGTTGGCCTGTTTGCGAACTACACCTTCAGCAAGGCCTTTGATACCTCAACCGATTTCAACAGTGACTTTGCTCCGCAGGACCAGACCAACCTGGCGGGCGACCGCGGGCTCTCTGATTTTGATCAGCGGCACAAGTTGGTGGTGGTGGCGCTGTTGGATACCGGCCACGGCGGGGACGGCATCCACAAGCTGATTTCCGGCTTTGAGTTTGCCCCCATCGTCCGCTACAACAGCGGCCATCCTTTCAACCTGCTGGCCGGCACGGACGTGAACGGCGACCGCCACTCCACCAATGACCGTCCTGTGGGCGCGGCCCGCAACACCGGTCAAGGTCCGGACTTCCTCTCCTTTGACGCGCGCTTGACCCGTTCGTTCAAGATGGGCGAGCACGGCAGGTTCATGTTTATGGCGGAAGGGTTCAATCTGCTCAACCGCACCAACTTTGCCACGGTCAACAACGTGGTAGGCCCGCGGCCGGACCTGGTACCCGGCTTTACCAACTTCAACTTTACCGGCGACCAACTGGGATTCACTTCAGCGTTCCCGTCACGCCAGTTCCAGCTCGGGTTCCGCGCCAATTTCTAACCGGCTTGTCCACGACGGCGGAGTGGTTCTCCACTCCGTCGTTTTTTTGTTTTTGCGCTACAATGGCCGGTCGCTGGCAAGCCGGCAGATTTGCTGAGCGATCTTTTTCTCGCCATGGCCTCGTCGTCCCACACCACTCAGGTTCCCGCAACCGTTGGCGCGCAAGCGGTGGTGGAAGCTCTGCTGCGTTCCGGAATCCACTTCGGCTTTGGCATTCCCAGCATCCACAACATCGCCATCTATGAAGGCTTGCGGCAGGCCCGGCAATTCCACCATTGGGTGGTGCGCCACGAGCAGGCTGCGGGCTACGCTGCGGACGCCTTCTTTCGCCACAGCGGAAGAATCGCCGCTGTATTTGCATCCACTGGGCCGGGCAATCTTTTCACTCTTGTTCCGCTGCTGGAGAGTCTGCAGACCGGCACGCCCATGCTTCTGGTAGGCACCAACATTGCTTCGTCGCTGCAGTCCGGACGAGGCGGAGCGCTGCATGAGACGCCGAACCAGTTTGACATCATCCGGCCGCTGACCCGTTTTGCCCGGCGCGTCGCCACGCCGGACGAAATTCCGGCCGCGTTTGCCGAAGCCGCGGCGATGCTGCATGGCCCATCGCCGGGGCCCGCGTTCATTGAGATTCCTCACGATTTCCTGTATGCGCCGCTCTCCGCCGCTTCGGCCGTTGCTGCGGCCAAGCCGCCGGCGCGGCCGTCAGTATCGCCATCGCTGCTCGCCGCTGCGATCGGTCTTCTTGAAGCCAGCAAACGTCCGGTAATAGTTCTGGGCGCTGGAGTGCACGGTGGTCCTGCATGCACGCTGCAACTGGCTGAACTGCTCCAGTCGCCGGTGTTGACCACCACCAGCGGCAAGGGCCAAATCGCCGGCGATCATCCTCTGTCCGCCGGATGTCTTTCGCGCCTGGGAGCCGTGCAGGATTTGCTGTCAGAAGCAGACTTGCTTGTCACCGTCGGCGCCAAACTCACCGAATTTGATACCGGCCGGTATAGCCTGAAGTTTCCGGCGCAGCATCTCCAGATCGTGGAAGACCAGAGCTACCCTGGAGACCGTTTCCCCGCGACGCTGCAACTGGCGGGCGGCGTCGCCACCGTCTGCCCCGCGCTTGCCGGCAAGGCAAAATCAAGGACAGCGTGGTTCGATCTTGCTTCCATGCGGACCCAAGAGAGCCAGCGGCTGGAATCACTGAACGCCGGTGCTTATACCGCGCTCAAGCTTCTCCGAAGGGCGCTTCATCGCGATGATGTAGTGGTCAATGACCAGTCCATTCTCAACTACTGGGCGTCTGCCTTCTTTCCTGTATTGGAGCCGGGGACGTTCCTGTATCCTTCAGGCTCAGGAACTCTGGGTTATGCGTTGCCTGCGGCGGTGGGCGTGGCTTGCGCCATGCAGGCGACGGGCCGGCATAGACGCATCGTCTGTATCGCGGGCGACGGCGGCTTTCAGTACACGCTCCACGAGCTGGCCACCATCGCTCAGTTCAAGTTGCCGGTGAAGATACTGCTGGTCAACGACCATGCTTATGGCGTGATCGGGTTCCTGCAGCGGTCCATGTTCGGACAAACGCACGAGGTCGCGCTGACGAATCCTGACTTCTGCAAATTGGCGCAAGCCTACGGCATTGCCGCCGAAAGCATCGCAACCGTGGACCAGCTTGAGCAGCGCCTACCCGGTTGGCTGGACGCTCCGGGACCCAGTCTGCTGGAGTGGCAAACTGAGTTACAAGCCCCGTGGGAAGCCGGCGCAATTCCGCGTCCCACCGGTGTTACTCCGGCCGGGCAAAAATAAGTTTGGAGAACCGAATGGAATCCTCGCACACCGGCGGCAGAGAAGCCAACCGCAACGTCAAGCAACTGTTTGACCTCTCCGGACGTGTGGCGGTGATTACCGGCGGGTCCATCGGCCTGGGACGCCAGATGGCGGAAGGCCTGGCTGAAATGGGAGCGAACCTGGTGCTTTGCGCCCGCAAGAAGGAACGTTGCGAGCAGGCCGCGCACGAATTGGCCAAGCTCGGCGTAAAGACTATGGCTTTGGCCTGCGACGTAAAAGATCCCGCCAGCGTCAAGCAACTGATGGAAGCAGCCGTCGTCCAGTTTGGGCGGATTGATATCCTCATCAACAACGCGGGAATCTCCTGGGGCGCGCCGGTGGAAACCATGTCCCTGGCCGACTGGAACAAAGTTCTGGAGACCAATCTCACTGGAACATTTTTGTGCTCGCAGGCTGCGGGAAGAACGATGATCGCGCAGGGAAGCGGTAAGATCATCAACGTGGCGTCAGTCGCCGGGCTGGCTGGCGCGCCTTCCGAGGCGGTGCAAGCCATTGGCTACCACGCCAGCAAAGGCGGCGTGATCGCGTTTACCAAAGACCTGGCGTGCAAGTGGGCGCGGCACAACATTCAAGTCAACGCTCTGGCGCCCGGATGGTTTCCCACGCACATGTCAGACCGCGTGCTGGAAGCCAAGAAAGATTATTTGCTGGAACACATTCCGCTGCGCCGCTTCGGGACGGATTACGACTTGAAAGGCGCCGCCGTACTTCTTGCTTCTGACGCCTCCGCTTACATCACCGGCCACGTTCTGGTGGTGGATGGAGGGCAATCGGCATGGTAACTCTGAGGGCCTCATGAACATTCCGCTTACGCCGCTGCGCTTTTTGCGCTACGCCAGCCAGCAATATCCCGCCAAGACGGCGGTCATCTGCGGCGACCATCGCTACACCTACTCGCAGTTTTCTGACCGCGCGGCCCATCTGGCCGGTGCGCTGCTGGCCGCGGGCGTGCAACCAGGCGACCGCGTGGCGTACCTGAGCGGCAATTGCCATCGCCTGCTGGAAGCCTACTACGGAGTGCTGGAAGCCGGCGCCGTTCTGTTGCCGCTGAACATCCGCCTGGCGCCGCTGGAGCTGGCCTACATCCTGAATGATGCGGAAGCCACCATCCTGTTGTTTGAAGAACAGTTCACGCCGCTGGTGGAAGCTTTCCGCAAAGAACTGAATTCCGTCAAATCATTTGTTCTTCTGGACGCCAAGCCCGGCGCGGAGAGCTGGGTCGCGCGGCAGAACTACGAAGAGCTTTTGGCGAAAGCCGCTCCACACCATGCCGACGTAATGGCGATTGACGAAAACTCGCTCGCCGAGCTTTTTTACACCAGCGGCACCAGCGCCAATCCTAAAGGCGTGATGCTGACGCATCGCAACATATATCTTCATGCGCTCAACGTCGCGCTCACGTTCCACACCGGCAGCGATTCCATTGAGCTGCATACCATCCCACTGTTCCACGCCAACGGCTGGGGCGTAGCCCATTCGCTGACCTTCGTCGGCGGAACGCACGTGATGATCCGCAAGTTTGATCCGCCGGAGGTCTTCCGCCTCATCCAGCAGGAGCACGCCCAGGCGTGCAGCCTGGTTCCGGCCATGGCCACGGCGCTGGTGAACTGTCCGGACCGCACCAAGTATGACCTCAGCAGCTTGAAGCGGATCACGCTGGGCGGGGCGGCTTCATCGCCCACGCTGGTGCGCGAAGTGGAAGAGAAAATGGGCTGTCCCTGCTTCTCCGGATACGGACTCACGGAGACTTGTCCGGTGCTCACCACCGCGCAGATGAAGTTAGGCGTGAATTGGCAGGGCGACGAGCGATATGAAGGCCAGGCGAGCACCGGCTACGCCATTCCCGGCGTGGAGATCCGCGTGGTGGACCCCGACGGCAACGATCTCCCTCGCGATGGCCAGAGCATTGGAGAAATTGTGGCCCGCAGTGACGGCGTGATGGCCGGTTACTGGAAACAGCCGGAAGCCACCGCCCACGTGATGCGCGGCGGCTGGTTCCACACCGGCGATATGGCCACCATGGCCGAGAACGGCTACGTGCTGATCGTGGACCGCAAGAAAGACATCATCGTCAGCGGCGGGGAAAACATTTCATCGCTGGAAGTGGAAAAGGCCATCCTCGCTCACCCAGCGGTGTATGAAGTGGCGGTGATTCCCGTACCCGACGATCGCTGGGGAGAAGTCCCCAAGGCCCTGGTCACATTGAAGCCGGGAGCCCAAGCAGCCGCCGACGAGTTGCTGGAATTCTGCCGCGGGCGGCTGGCGCACTACAAGTGTCCGCGGTCGGTGGAATTTGTGGATGCCCTGCCCAAGACCGGCACGGGCAAAATCTTGAAGAAAGAGTTGCGAAAGAAATACTGGTCGGGGACGGAAAGCATCCGGCCGGAAATGGCGACGAAAAAATAATTCTCACCACGGAGACACGGAGGCACGGAGAAGAAATCATGATGGTGCGTGGGGCCTGCGAGAATGTTGCGGCCAAGAAATATCGATGGACCGTGTAAACAACGGCCAAATTTGTTTTGCAGTTCTCCGTGTCTCAGTGCCTCCGTGGTGGAATGTGCGCTGAAAGGGAAAAATGAAACTCCTCGAAGGTAAGACAGCCATTGTGACTGGCGCGGCTCGCGGCATCGGCCAGGCGACGGCTGAATTGTTTGCGGCGCACGGCGCGCGCGTCGTCATGTCAGACATTGATCCCGGTCCGCTCAACGATGCCGCCGCGGCCATCCAAAAATCCGGTGGGCAGGTCATGGCCTTTGCCGGCGACGTCACCGATCCGCAGTTTCCGGACAAGCTGGTCAAGACGGCGCTCGACAAGTTCGGCGGACTGGACATCATCGTGAACAACGCGGGCTATACCTGGGACGGCGTCATCCACAAGATGACCGACCAGCAGTGGCAGGCGATCATTGACTGCCACCTGACTGCGCCCTTCCGCATTATTCGCGCCGCGTCAACGTTCATCCGCGAAACCGCCAAAAAAGAGCAGACGGAGAAGGGCCGCGCCAGCGCGCGCAAGATCATCTGCATCAGTTCCACCTCAGGCACGCGTGGCAATGCCGGGCAGGCCAACTATTCGTCGGGGAAGGCAGGCGTAATCGGTCTGGCGAAAACGCTAGCCAAGGAATGGGGCATGTTCAACGTCCAAGCCAACGCCGTGGCCTTTGGCTGGATTGACACTCGCCTGACCCACGCCAAGGAAGAGCAAGTGAAGATCAAGCGCGGCGGCGCGGAGATTGAACTGGGCATTCCGGGAGAACGCCTGAACATGATGTCCAAGTTCATCCCGCTGGGCCGCGCCGGCACTCCGCAGGAAGCCGCGGGCGCCGTGCTGTTCTTTGCTTCGCCGTTGTCTGACTACGTTTCCGGACAAGTGCTGGAAATTGCCGGCGGACTCTAGATCAAAAGGAGCGTCCATGCCCAAACGCGTGCTTGATTCTCTGGACTCGCTCAAAGCCCTGGTCGGACAGGAAGTAGCGGTCACCGATTGGTTCACCATGACCCAGGACCGCATCCAGCAGTTTGCCGACACAACGCTGGATCACAACTGGATCCATGTTGACGTTGAGCGGGCCAAGCGCGAGTCGCCGTTCAAGGCGCCGATTGCCCACGGTTTTCTTACGCTCTCCATGCTGGCGCACTTCATGTATGAGGCGCTGGGCGTCAAATCAGGCGTGCGGTTTGGCGTGAACTATGGCATGAACAAGGTACGCTTTGTCTCACCGGTGCGCGTAGATTCGAAAATCCGCGCGCGGTTCGTGCTGCAGTCTGTGAAAGACGTGGAGCCGAACGGCGTGGAAGCCACCTACAACGTGACCATCGAAATCGAAGGCGGCGAAAAGCCGGCTTGCGTGGCGGAGTGGCTGGTGCGGTATTACCGGTAAGTTGTCGCTTAGATTTCTTTCTTCCCGCTGGCCCGAAGCCCAACCCGCAACAGCATCTTCGCAACTTCGCCCAGTGATGCAAACCGCTCGTCCTTGGTCAGCCCGAGGTGGTAGCGGTAGTAGATCTGCTGGATAATCACCGCCACTTTAAACAGGGCAAAAACGTAGTAGAAGACAATATTGGAGACGTCGCGACCGGTTCTGGCGGCATAACGCTCGGCCAACTGCGCGCGCGTCAGGCTGCCGGGAAGGCTGGTCGGCCCCCAGCGGACCATCTGAACTTCCATGGGATCATCGGCATTGACCCAGTACGCAAGCGCGGTGCCCAGGTCGGTGAGCGGATCACCCAGCGTGCACATTTCCCAATCCAGCACGGCTCTGATCTGGGTGATGTCGTCGGCCGCCAGCACGATGTTGTCATACTTGTAGTCGTTGTGGACCAGCGTGGCCCCGCTCTGCGACGGCATATGCGCGTGCAGCCAGGCGGAGATGGTTGCAATTTCCGTCAACTCTTCCGTCTTGGAGCCGTGATAGCGTTCGATCCAGCCTTTCACCTGGCGCTCCAGGTAGCCGAGCGGCTTGCCCAGATCGCCCAGCCCCAGCGCGGCGTAATCGAGTGCATGCAGCGCCGCGAGGTTGTCAATGAATGCTTCGCTCAGACGGTGCGCGGTTTCCGGCGGCAGGTGAAATCCAGCAGGCAAATTGCGGCGAAGAATCACGCCACGTACGCGCTCCATGACATAAAACGGAGCACCAAGAATAGTTTCATCGGTGCAGTGGAGCAGCGGCGTTGGCGCCGGATACGCGCCATGCAACTTGGACAGCACATGGTATTCGCGGCCCATGTCGTGGGCCGACTTCACTTTGCTGCCGAAGGGCGGGCGCCGCAGGACCATCTGCTTCGCGCCGAGCGTGACCGAATACGTCAGGTTGGAGTGGCCGCTGGGAAATTGTTTGACCGTGAGCGGACCTTCCACGCCAGGGAAGTGCGCGCGCAGATAGGGCTCCAGCCGGGAGAGATCAAGCTCTTCGCCGGCGCGGATATTCTCGGAATGGTCTTGGAAATCTCCGTGGCCGTGCATGCTTAGGTGGACACCTGCACGCCGTATTTCTTCATGGCCTGGCGGGCGACCACCATTTTGTGGACTTCGTCAGGCCCGTCGTAGATGCGGGCGCCGCGCTCGGCAGCATAAAAGGCGGCCAGCGGCGTTTCGTTGGTCAGGCCCATGCCGCCGTGCGTCTGGATGGCGTGGTCCAGAACTTCGAGCAGCACGCCGGCCACGTAAAACTTGATGCAGGAAATTTCCACGCGCGCTCCCTTCTGGCCCTGGTTTTCGATCTTCCACGCGGCTTCCAGGACCATGAGACGGGCGGCGTTGATCTGCGCGCGGCTTTCGGCGATCCACGCCTGCACAATCTGGCGGGTGCCCAGCACTTTGCCGGGCGCCAGTTCGCGTTGCGCAGCGCGTTTGCACATGAGATCAAAAGCCCGCTCGCAGATGCCCAGCCAGCGCATGCAGTGATGGATGCGTCCGGCGCCCAGGCGCTCCTGGGCGATGGCAAATCCCGCGCCTTCCTTGCCGAGCAGATTGCTCTGCGGTACGCGGCAATTCTCAAAGCGAACTTCCGCGTGGCTGGCGTGGTCTTCGCCTACGTGTCCCATCACGCTCAGGTTCTTCACCAATTTGAATCCCGGCGTGTTGAGCGGCACCAGAATCTGGCTGGCGCGTTCGTGGGCCGGAGCGTCCGGGTTGGTGACGGCCATCACCACGGCGAAGGTTGCGCCGTCGGCCGACGAGGCAAACCACTTGTGCCCGTTGATCACGTAGTCCTTGCCATCCTTCTTGGCAAGGGTGCTCAGCCACGTGGGGTTGGAGCCGGCATGCTCCGGCTCGGTCATGGCAAAACAGCTCCGGATGTCGCCGCGGAGGAGCGGTTCCAGAAAAGTTTTCTTCTGCTCCGGCGTACCGTGTTCGATCAGGATCTCCATGTTGCCGGCGTCGGGCGCCTGGCAGTTGAAGACGTAATGTCCAATCAGGCTTTGCCCGAGCACCGCGCTGACCATGCCATGCTCCATCATGGTCAGCCCCAGGCCGCCGTACTCTTTGGGAATCTGCGGGCACCACAGGCCCATGTCTTTGACTTTCTGGCGGGCGGCCTTCAGTTTGGGCAGCGTTGCCCGGAAGCCGTTGGCGCCGACTTCGGGCTCCAGCGGGTAGATTTCTTTTTCCAGGAACTGTTGAATGTCAGCCAGCGTCTTTTGCATTTGCGGCGTGATGGAAAAATCCATAAGGGCCTCCTGCTCACCGGTGAGTGAGGAATTCTGGGTCGGTCAGGTGCGGAGTTGCGTTGTACGAACTAAGAGTAAACCGTTCGCCGGAGAAGAGAAACTCAGTGAGCGCGCTGTTGCGGACCATCCAGGCGGTCTTGAGCGTTGCCGGCGTGGAAAGCCCCAGCGCCTGCTGCACGGCGACGGCCGTGGGTCCGCCGGAAGTGAAAATGGCGATGCGCTGGCCGCGTGCGCCGTTCCCGGCCAGCTTACCCAGCGCGCGCTGCACCCGCACAACAAAGTCAGGCCACGGCTCGATTCCCTTGAGCGGCAGTTCTCCGGCAGCCCATCGCCCGACAACAACTTCAAACATCCGCTGGAAGGTTTTGAACTGAGCGGGCCGGGTGACGGCAGCCTGGAAGTCGCGATACATGCTGCGGATGTGCTCGTCGGTCTCGACCAGTCCCGGCAGGGCGCGCTCAATCACCGCTTCGGCCTGAAACTCGTCAAATTCGGGGAGCAGTTCAGTCTGCGGCCAGGGCAGACGGGCTTTTCTGGGAGCTTCTCCCACAATGCGCGCGGTCTCGCGCTGGCGCACTTTGGGCCCGGAATAAATGCGGTCGAAGCGGACGTTGTGGCTGGCCCAGTATTGTCCCAGGAAACGGCTTTGCTGCTCGCCTTTGGGGGAAAGCTGGTCGTAATTCTTCTCAAGGAACGAAGCCTGGCCGTGCCGGACAAGAACAAGATGACTCATGAAATGTGGACGCCGCTCCCGCCATCTGCAAGACTCAGGAGGATAGCACGGAGCGCGTCTTGTAAGCGAGTTGCGGCGATGGGCCAGGTCGGTTGCAGTCGCCGGCGAAGCTACTGCACCTTGATCAATTGGACTGAGACCTTTCCTTTGTCCACCGTGAAAACCAGGTAGTGATAGAAACCTCCTGGAAGTTTCTTGAGCGGCGCACCAGCGCCACCGGAGACCAGGTAGTCAGGCGGTTGCGACGGATCGGTGCGGCCCGGAGGCTTGCCGATACCACTCTTGCTCTGAGGGTTGTAGTACATGTGTTCGTGGCCGGAGAACACGTACGAAACGTTGGAATAGTTCTTGAACAGGTCTTCCAGGGCCTGCACGCTGACCGGGTCCAGTCCGTCTTTGGCTTTCGCCGGCTTCACCGGATGGTGCATGAAGATGAAGATGTGCGCTTTGTCTTTGTTGTCATCCAAGTCTTTTTTGAGCGCGGCAAGCTGGTCAGCGTCAATATAGCCGGGCGCTTCAGATTTGTCCGGCTTTGCCGGTTTTGATTGGGCAGCGGCGAGAGCGGCGTTCGCAGTGGCCGGAGGCTCCTCTTCGCTGTTCAGGGCGATGAAGCGCGAATTGCCGTACGTGAACGCGCCGTAAGGCAGCCCCATGTGCTCGGTGTAGAGCGCCTGCATGCCGGCGTTGGGAACGTTGTTGCCGTCGTCCATTTCATGATTGCCAGGTGCGTTGAAGACCGGCGTCTTGGCGGTCTTGGCGATATCGAGAAACTCTTTGTACTGCCCTTTGATGCGCTTGGGATGGTTGGGCGCTTTTCCGGAAATAGTGTCGCCGGTCCACAGCACAAACGCCGGACCGAGTTTCTTCACCGCGGCGAAGATCGTGCCGGGAATCGGCGGCTGCGGGTCGCTACTGTGCGCGGGACGATTGTCTCCGGCCACCACGAAGATGAAGTGGTCAGAGTGAGAGGCTGAAGCCAGGTCGCCGGTACCGGGAAGCGACTTGAGGGCCGGCATCTTGTCATCGGCGGCGATGCCGGCCGAGCACAATATGAAGGTGAGGACAATTCTTGCCAGGACCGCAGACAAGGGTCGCAACATAAACGTTCCTTTCCGTTGCTCCAGACTGGGCGCAGAAATGCTACCACCATCGGCGGGCGATACGGCGCAAATGTCCTTCTTTCGCGAAATGCGGAAAGTCACAGGGAGTTGCCTACGGCTTCTTTTCCTCTCCCGCAACACCGCCGGTGGCCACCGCAGGCGGAGCCACCGTGACCAGCGCGTTGGCGGTGCCGATGAGGCCGGTGCGGCCGTCGCGCACGCCCAGCCGTAGCAGGTAATCGCCCGGCTGGAGGTCCAGCATTTGCCGGCAAGGGAAGAAGCGTCCCATAATCTGCTTGAAGTCCTCAGCCTTGAGCTTGGCCGCGGTGTTGTTGCCGCGAATTACTACCGGCTCGCCTTTCGCGGAGAACACCTGCACGGCGCAATCCACGCTGCCGTATTGCAGGCCGTCTTCTTTGAGTTCGAAACTCAATGTATGAGGATCAATCATGTAGTTGATCACAACTTTGTTGCTGCTCTTCTCCGACGGCGGGTCTACGGAAGCGCGAAAGCTCAGGCCGGTTGCTACCGGCGAATCCAGGCTCAGGGCCTGCGCAAAATCCGCGGATTGCTGTTTGGGGTCCAGCTTGGCATACGACTGCGGTTCCAGCGAAAAATATCCCAGGCGGTGGTGGAGCTTGATTCCCGGACGGTTTACCTTCACGCTGATGCGCCGGAACTTGCCGTTCCAATCTTTGTTGTCAGGATAGTAGCCCAGCGTGTAATAAGTGCTTCCGTCTTCCACGCTCTGGCGGATGGCGCCCTCCAGATTGTTGGTGTTGTAAAACGCGCGCCCGCCGGTCTGGTCGGCGATGGTGTTCATGGAGGTGTGCGCGCTGAGCGATTCTGTGGACTGCGCGCTCAGGTCGCTGGTCACGTCAACGCCCCGGTGAAGGTCGCCATGGGTATTTTCTCTCCGCGCCTCGCGTCCCAGGTCCTGGCCGCTGCTGTCTTCTTTTCTAAGCTGTGACGATGGGTCGCTGTTGACCAGCGTCCGCGCGTCCACCGGATACACCGCAACCTGGGCTTCACTGAGCATGTTGGCCATGCGCTCAATCTCCGCGTTGTAGTTGCGGTCCCCGCTGCTGGTTATCTGGGCGATGTCGCTGTTCACGAGTTCGGAAAAAACGCTGGCGGGAAAACTCTCTGACAGCCAGATAAGGTTCTTGCGGCCGGGATAGCCGGCCAGCGTGCGCGCCAGGGCCTTCATCGCAGCCACCGTCAGGGCCAGGCGCATGTCGGTTTGGCTGGACGTGGAGCTTTCTTCAAACACGCGGATGCGCTGCAGCATGCCACCCATGCCCAGATCAACCATAGCCGCAGCAACTGGATTCGTATAGGAGGCCGCTTTTCCTCCCGGCAGGTTTTCCTGCAGAGGCGCGGCGTGGTCCTTGGTTTTCTTGAGAGCGGCCTTCAACAGCGTGGGGTCGGTGGTGAAATCCTGCAGCAAAATCAGCTTACTGCTGAGTGCATAGACCGCGATAGGCTGGCCGGCGGGCATCTTCTCCAGAAACTTGAGCATTTGCTCCCGCAACAAGGTCTGGTTGGTGGACCGGGTGTTCAGGATGTCCAGCAGCAGAATGTTGAGCGCGCCGCCTTTGGCGCGCTTGGGAACATTGGTGACATAGTTCGCGGGAAGAGGGGCCGCCGCTTGAGCAGTTTCCGGAGCGGCAGGTTCTTCGTTGGGATGGTGAAAGGCGAACACCCGGACGTGTTGGTCGCGGCCATCTTCCTGGACGGTGAAGTCTTCAGCCTTGAGGTCAGTGATGGGCGCGCCTTTCTTGTCTGCCGCTACCACGTCAACCACCACCAGCCGCGTAGTGACTCGCAGCACCGTGGAGGATTGGAAGGCCGGGCTGGCGGCGTCCTGCTGGGCCGCGGCGGGCAGAGTCGCGGACTGCGAAGGCGGCTGAGGATCCGTTTGCGCCGCGCAGATTGTGCTGAACAATCCGACAGATAAGAGAGTAATGAAAACAGCAAAGGTAAGATGACGGATGCGCTTATGCATGACCTGCTCCTTACGCCGGCGACTACGGATGGCGCCCGCGGCGACGAGGAGAAATCGCTACCCCGGAATGCGTCCTTAAAGCCGATAGATTACCAGCCGATTTTGGCTGCGATTCTCAGGCGCAATTTTCAGCCGGATTTTTTACATTCTGACAAGTAAGCTATCACCGCCCAACGCGCTTTCGCAATGGCCGCAAGAGGTTTACGGCTGTACGCGCCGTTGCGCCGTTATCTCAAGGTAAGAATTGGCATACGTACACACTTATCCCGCGCGCGGTAATGCCGTTAAGGCATGGTTTCAGGTCAGGGGGCCGGACTAAGGAATGCGCAGTTCTACGCCGTTGGCGGAGTTGGCCTGTTCGGTGGCACCGCGATCAAGATCGGCCAGTACGTACCGGCGCGCGCTGTGTTCATCGAAGATCCAGAGCGCTTGTCCCGTAATCGCGTAGTTCTTGGCGGTCAACCGGCGTCCATCACGAAAGACAAAAATGGTGGAAGCAGCCGGCGGCACAGCCGAGATGGACTGCCCTGGAGCCGCAGTCTGCGGGTACTGGGAACGAGACTCGCGTTGCTCGTCGCGCAGGTCTGCTACTTCATCCGACAGCCTCTGCACTTCGGTAGTCAGCTCAACGTCACTGCCGCCGCCGTTGTTGCTATATACAACCGTGGTAGCAGGCGGGTAGTAGCCATAGTAGTCGGGATAGTAGTAAGGATAGTATCCGGGAAAGAGCGGCGCACCAACGAAGCCGAAGCCAAAGAACGGGCTGCATCCGAAGAAGCCAAAACAACTGTTGAAGAAGAACGGCCGGCGGAAGTGTCCAAAGGGCCGGTTAAAAAACGGCCGCGAGCCGAAGAACACGCGGTTGGATACGAACGCGCTGCGTCCGCCGACAAAGACACCGCTGCGCACGAAACCGCTGCTACGAACCACGCCGCCGCGGCGCGCAAAGTTGCCGCTTCTGACAAAACCACCGCTGCGGGCGAAGCCGCCGCTGCGCGCAAAGCCGCCGCTGCGCGCAAAGCCGCCGCTGCGGACGCCCGGTCCGCCCCTGAACCCTGGCGACGAACGAAACGCCGGAGCCGAGCGGAACCCAGAACTTGATCGCGGCGCGGATGAGAACCGCGGGCCGCTGGAGAAACTACGGCCGCCGCCGGAGGAACCACGTCCCCCGCCGCCGCGCATTTGCGCTTGCGCGGATGTAGATAAAGATATGAGAGCAAAAATAGCTAGCGCCGAAATGGATAATAGGCTTCGCATGCAGATATTTTAGTCCTCTTATGGGTCCCCGGAAGCAAGAGAATTTTTCCCTTGTTTTCAAGCGTCTGGGGTGGGTGACGGAATAGTTTGGCGGGTTAAGGCGCGTAGCGTTGACCACGTCTGGCCATATCGCGAGGTAGTTCTTAAGGCGTTGATGGCTGTCCTGCGCAAAAGCGGAGAAAAACCTCACCGCTGATGAACGCTGATGACACTGATCGGAATGCAGGGTTGGAGATCGGCTGAGGACCAAACCATCAGCGTTCATCTGCGCAGATCTGCGGCAAATTCTGATTGAGCGACCCGCGATCCACTCCTGATCATGTCTGCGGCCTTCTCCGCGATCATGATCGTGGGCGCATTCGTGTTGCCGCCGGGGACGGTAGGCATCACCGACGC
This sequence comes from Terriglobia bacterium, assembly GCA_020072815.1. NCBI lineage: Bacteria > Pseudomonadati > Acidobacteriota > Terriglobia > Terriglobia bacterium. Next base: position 101,532 of record JAIQGE010000021.1, read on the forward strand.
GTCCACCACACGCAGGCCTTCCACGCCGCGCACCCGCAGCTCGGAATCTACGACCGCACTATTGTCATTGCTGCGGCCCATCTTGCATGTGCCCACGGGATGATAGAGCGTCTCAGCGAACTTGGTGACATGGGCGCGGAGAGCGTTGGTGTCTTTGGCATCCGGGCCGGGCAGGATTTCTTTGCCGCGATACTTGGCGAAAGCGTCGGCGGCGGCCAGGGCGCGCGACAGCTTGAGGCCTTCCACCATCACGTCCATGTCGCGGTCGTCGGCGAAGTAGTTGGCGTGGATCAGCGGCGCGTCCAGCGGATTGCTGGAGCGCAACGTCAGCCGGCCTTTGCTGTAGGGACGAATCGCCGTAGGGCCAAAAGTAAAGGCGTGGCCTTTGACTTTCTGGAAGCCATGCTCATGGTAATAGCCGGGACCAAAATGAAATTGCAGGTCGGGCGCCGGCGACGAGGAAGCAATTTTCAAGAATGCACCGCCTTCGGCCACGTTGGAAGTCAGCGGGCCCTTCTTCATGGTCATGTAGCGGGCCAGGTTCTTCAGGCTCTCCGCGTCCGCAAGGCTGATGGGTTGGGTGCACTCGTAAGCCACCGGGACGGCCGGGTGGTCCTGCAGGTTGGCGCCGACGCCGGGCAGATCGCAGAGGACGGGAATATCCAGCAGTCGCAAGTGTTCTGCCGGACCAATGCCGGAGAGCATGAGCAGTTGCGGTGATCCAATGGCTCCGGCGCAGAGAATGATTTCGCGCGTGGCGCGCTCCTGTTGGCTGGCGTTGCCGTGCTGGAAACTGACGGCCGCGGCGCGCTTGCCTTCAAAGATGATGTCAAAAACCTGCACGTCTGTGCGGACCGTGAGATTGGGCCGGGACATGACGGGATGAAGGAAAGCGGCGGCGGCGCTCCATCGCTTGCCATGGAACTGCGTGACCTGGTAAAAGCCGAAGCCTTCTTGCGTTGCGCCGTTGAAGTCCGGGTTCCGCTGGTGTCCGCACTGCGTGGCGGCTTCCAGAAAAGCTTCCGAAAGCGGGTTGGGCGAAACCAGGTCAGACACGTGCAGCGGGCCGCCGGCGCCGTGATAGTCGCTGGCGCCGCGCTGCTGGTCTTCCGACTTTTTGAAGTACGGCAGCACGTCAGCGTAGCCCCAGCCAGGATTGCCCAGGTCGCGCCAGTGATCGTAGTCGTAGCGATGTCCGCGAATGTAGATCATGGCGTTGATGGAGCTGCTGCCGCCCAGCACTTTCCCGCGCGGCCAATAAAGGCTGCGGTTGGCCAGTTGCGGTTCAGGCTGGGTAAAGTACGTCCAGTCGCACGGGCCTTTGAAGAGTTTGGAGAACGCTGCCGGGATGTGAATTTCTTTGGCGGTATCCTTGCCGCCGGCTTCCAATAGAAGCACCTTGACCGCGGGGTCTTCACTCAGGCGTCCGGCCAGACAACAGCCTGCGGAGCCGGCGCCGATAATGATGTAGTCGAACATCCCGCAGCTCCTTGGTGGTTACCTGGCTAGGCGGTAGGCGGACGATTGTATCGCGAAACGCGCTCCTTTGCTTGGTTGACGCGCCAGGACCCCGGAGGTTAGAGGGAAAAGAACATTTGGGTAGCTTTGCTCTTGCTCTTCTTTTTCCACTGCTGGAACAACTCAGCGTACGACAAAGTAATGTACTTGCCGGCGGAGATGCCAAGTTCTTGCGCGACGGCGTCAATCCACGGCGGCGGGCCTTCAATTTCAACAAAGTTGCCGATGGGCGTTTCGTCAATCACCACATGCCCCGTGCCATCAGAGTATTCGCTGCGAAATTTCTCGTAGGCAAAGCTGGGTTTGAATCCAGCCGCCACCAGGATTTCTTGCAAGGCCGGGCCGTCCTGGACTTGGGTTTCAATTTCGCGCCGCGACTTGTGCCGCGTTGAACTGACTTTGCTCCTGTCTTTGTAAGTGATGGTCCACTTCTCGCCATATTGACGGACGCGCAACAGAGCGCCGCGGCGCCTGAGAGGCGACCCAGGCCGATCGTAGAGCGTGTTCATTTCATGGGTGCGCTCGGTGACCAGCCCAAACCCCAACTGGCTGAGCTTGGAGGCCAAGGACTTGAGGTCTTCAACCTGAACTTTGATTTCGACTTCTTGCGCGTTCGGCATGGGACAGGCTACACCACCTCCAGCGCAAGGGCCATGCCCATGCCGCCGCTGACGCACAGCGTGGCCACGCCCCGCTTCGCCTTGCGCTTGAGCATTTCGTGCAGCAGGGTGACGGTGATCCGCGTACCGGTGCAGCCGATGGGATGCCCCAGCGCAATAGACCCGCCGTTGACGTTGAGTTTGGCGGGGTCCATATGCAGCTCGCGGTCGCAGGCGATGACCTGCGCGGCGAAAGCTTCATTGAGTTCGATCAGGTCAAAGTCGGCGAGTTTCAGGCCGGATTTGGCTTGCAGTTTGGCCAAGGCGGGAACCGGACCAATGCCCATGGCGCGCGGGTCTACACCGGCGGAGGCGTAGCCGGCAATGCGAGCCAGCGGCTTGAGGTTGTTTCGCTTGACCAGGGCTTCACTGGCCAGGACCACGGCCGCAGCGCCGTCGGTGATGCCGGAGGAGTTGGCTGCCGTTACGGTGCCGGTCTTGGAGAACACCGGAGCCAGTTTCGCCATCTTGTCCAGCGTAGCGCCGAGAAAAGGGTGCTCATCTTGGGTGAAGCCTTCGTCGCCCTTCTTGGTTTGCAAGGTGATGGGGACAATTTCGTCTTTGAAACGGCCGGATTTGATGGCGGCTTCAGCGCGCTGCTGGGAGCGGAGAGCGAACTGGTCCTGCTCGTCGCGAGTGATCTTGTACTGTTCGGCCAGGATTTCGGCGGTTTCGCCCATCACCAGCTTGCAAAGCTGGCAGACAAAGCCGTCGCGATACATGCCGTCCACCAGTTCCTGGTTGCCCAGGCGATAGCCCCAGCGTCCGCCGTCCAGGTAGTAGGGAACGCGGGACATGGATTCAGTCCCACCAGCCAGGACGGCGTCCATATTCCCGGCGGCAATTTCCTGGTAGCCCAAAGCGATGGCCTTCATCCCGGAGGCGCACGCCTGGTTCACGGTGTAGGCGGGCGTTTCCTTGGGAACGCCGCTGCGGACTGACACTTGCCGCGCCGGGTTGGGACCGTTGCCGGCCTGCCGGGCGCTGCCGAAGATGGTCTCTTCTATGTAGGAGGGGGTCAGGCCGGAGCGATCCAAGGCCGCCTTGGCTGCCGCCACTCCCAGGTCGGGCGATGTCAGATTGGCCAGTTTGCCACCGAATTTGCCGATGGGGGTACGGACGGCGGAGAGTAGGAAAACGTCCTGCAAGGGTCTTTTTCAACCTCCAAACGTCCAAGTCTATCAGGTATGAGGGCGCTGGAATCGTTCGCGGAGAACGGCTGAAAATATGCAAATTATCTCCAAATATGATGAATATTCACAAAGAAATGTGCAAATGCACGGAAACGTGTGCACTCATTAGTAACCAAAGGACAACAATTGGCTGGACCAGTACATCAAAGTTTAGGGTATATTGGTAACTGTTCGCCTAGGGCTATCGTCTTAGGGTATAGCGCTTTGGAGGATGCGCTTGGAGTGGCAAAAAGGCAACATGCTTTGTTTTGAGCGGTATGCATGGGTTGTATCTTTGTCCTTCAGAATCATATAATTAGGTATGAAGTATTTGGGGGACCCTGAATCTCAAATGTCAAGGAGTTTGCATGAACCGAGTACTCACTGCTCTGTTAGCGACCTTAGTTTTTGTGGTCGCCGGCATAGCGGCAGAACCAGTTCCAAACCACCAACAGCCCCAGAAGAAAGCAATCCCCAAGGTTGTAAAAGGCTCCAAAACTTCCGGCGGGACGAGCAAGCCTGCAAAGAGTGAGCCCAAACCCTACCAGGTAGGCGAGGCCTCCTGGTACGGAAAGCAGTTTCACGGCAGAACGACGGCCAGCGGCGAAGACTTCGACATGTTCGAACTCACGGCCGCCCATAGGCAACTCCCTCTGGGGACCTATGTGAAAGTCACCAACCTAAGAAACGGGAAGTGGATCATTGTCCGGGTCAATGACCGCGGTCCGTACGTCGGCAACCGGATCATGGACCTGAGCTACAGTGCCGCCCGCATGTTGAACTTTTACGGGGGCATCGAAAAAGTCCGGCTCGACCTGATCAAACCGGAGACTGTGGCCGTGAATCGCGGTTACGGTGGGGAATAAGCCCCAAACGGTACTATACTGGGCGTGATGCCCGCTCAAACCCCGGAAATCGAGTCCTCGCCCGCGGCCCTGAAGCTGCGTGAGCGATTGATTGTAGCCTTGGACGTTCCCAATGCCCGAGAAGCTGTGGGGCTGGTTCGGAGCATTGGGGACGCCGCGGGCTTCTACAAAGTCGGCCTGCAACTGTTCGTCGCGGAAGGCCCGGAAATCGTCCGCGAGCTGGTGGGCTCCGGCCGGCGTGTTTTCCTCGATCTAAAACTTCATGACATTCCCAACACAGTGAGCCACGCCGTAAAGTCGGCGGTGGACCTGGGCGCCAGTATGCTCACCGTGCACGCCGGCGGGGGATCGGCCATGCTTGCTGCCGCCGTTGAAGCTGCCGCGGGACGCCTGACCTTGCTCGCAGTTACCGTTCTCACCAGCATGGACGAAGACGGCCTGCACGAAATCGGGATTCCATCCGCGGTCACGATCCAGGACCAGGCGCTCAAGATGGCTGCCTTGGCGCGAAGCGCGGGATGCGGCGGAGTGGTCACGTCGCCGCGGGAGGCCGCCGTTCTGCGCAAATTTCTGGGCGATGGCCCGGCCATCGTGACCCCGGGCATTCGTCCGGCGGGCGCAGAGGTCCATGATCAGAAAAGGATTGCCACGCCGGCTGCGGCCATAGCCGCCGGCGCCAGCCACATCGTGGTCGGCCGTCCGATAACTGCGGCCGCTGATCCAACCCAGGCGGCGCTGGGAATCATCAGAGAGATGGAGCAATCGAACTCAAACCAATAGACTGGATGCAACCTTGGCTCGCATTTGGGCCAGGCGCGGGGGAGTTACTATGCGCGTGTTGGTTCCTTTCCTTATGTTGATGGCCGTGGCGTCAGCCCAGCAAGCTTCCGTGCCACAGGCGCCGGAACAACAACCAGGGCAATCAGCGCCGCAAGCCCAAGCCCAAGCCAGTGACAATGAAGTTTCCGGCAAGAGGCTGATGACCGTCCCAGCGGGCACGCAGGTCCTGCTTTATCTGAAGAGCCCCATCAATACCAAGAGCGCCAAGGTGGGCGACGGAGTTTACTGCCAGACCAGCTTTCCGGTTACGCAGGACAACATTGTCGTGATTCCTGCAGGAACTTATGTCAAAGGCCAGATTGCTGAAGTGCAACGCGCCGGACGGATAAAGGGCCGTGCGCTCGTCCTGTTTCACTTCACGTCCATGATCTTTCCCAGCGGTTATACCGTGGACCTTCCGGGCGCTCTGAAGAGCCAGCCAGGTGCTACAGATTCAACCGTGAGCGATGACGAAGGCACGGTCAAAGCCAACAGTCAAAAAGGAAAAGACACAGGAACGGTCGCAAAGACCGCGGCAACGGGCGCGGTCGTCGGGACCGTGGCGACCGGCACGGCCCGGGGCGCTGGGTTTGGCGGCATGACGGGCGCAGCCATTGGTCTGGGTCAGGTGCTGTTCACCCGCGGGCAGGATGTTCGCATAGATCAGGGGACGGCGCTGGAGATGGTGTTGCAGCGTCCGTTGACGGTGGAGATCACCCATCCGATGGATAGCGGCGCCCACGCCGATAACAACGTGGTGCCGCAACCCGGCCCCAACAATCGCCTTCCCGTACCCAGCGTTCCCAAGTAGGAATGAGCACGTCACAAGCAGCCTTCGACGTGCGGACCGCGTCGCCGACAAAGTCCCAAATGGCGAGGCTTGTTCAATTGTTGATCGTAAGGCGAATTTCTACTTATGCTTTATAACAACCTTTGAGCATTCTAATGCCAGCCGAGCGCCAACCGTTGCCCTCATCATCTGACCGTTCTTGATAACGGTATTCGCTTTTCGTTGCCTCTATTGATTTTTGTAGATTCTTGCTCGTCTCCTTCCGCGTAAGTCGCCAAGCCGCACTGACATACCTCTTTTGGAAGCTCTGGAAATCAGAATGCACCTTGCACTAGGGCTGAGTAATCAGCTCTAGGCCCAGGTGTGCAATAGCCCGTCGATTGCGCATGTTTTTATGATTACCGCAGTCTTTGTTTATTTGGTGTTTTTGCATAAGCACCATAGATAGCTTCTGTTTAAGGAGGGAGTGAGAAGATGTCAAGAAAAGTAGGCTTTTCCCCTTGGATTCTGACACTGCTTTTGCTTTTGCTTACGGTGTCAGCATTCACCCAGACCACTGCCAGCATCAAGGGAACTGTTACCGATGCCAGTGGCGCAGCCGTCGTCGGCGCCAAAGTGACTGTCAAAAACAGTGAACGGGGAATCGAACGGGTGACCCAGACCAGTTCGATCGGCGATTATGAAGTCCCTGCGCTGCCCCCAGGCATATACAACGTCGAAGTCCGGATGAATGGCTTCGAGTCCCAGATCGCGAAAGGAGTCGTTCTGCAAGTCAGCAACAACTCCGTTCAGAACTTCGCGCTGAAGGTAGCGAGCACGAATGAAGTGGTGACCGTGGAAGCTAGTGCGCCGGTGATTGAAACCACCACCATGACAGTGGGTCAGTCCATTGACCAGCAGACGGTACAGAATATTCCCTTGAACGGCCGCCATTTTGTGGATCTGGGGCTGTTGATCCCGGGCTCGGTGACGCCGCCGCAAAATGGGTTCCTTACGGCTCCTCTTCGCGGACAAGGTTCGTTCGCGTTTAACACCGCGGGCAACCGCGAAGACTCCGTCAACTTCATGGTGAACGGCATCAACCTCAACGACATGGTGCAGAACCAGATCACCTTCCAGCCGTCCATCAACACGGTTTCCGAGTTCAAGGTGGACAACTCTACCTACAGCGCGGAATTCGGACGCAACTCCGGCGCCATCGTGAACATCGCCACGCGTTCGGGCACCAACAGCTATCACGGCGAGTTTTTTGAATTTCTGCGCAACAACGATTTCGACGCCAGAAACATCTTCAACACTACGCCCACGCCGCAATCTGTGTTTAAGCGCAACAATTACGGGGCTGCTTTTGGCGGACCCATCAAGAAGGACAAGACGTTCTTCTTCCTGAGTTATGAAGGCACCCGCCAACGCCAGGGGCTTACGTTGAATACCCAGGTGCTGAACGCCGCCCAGCGGACGGCGGTACAGACGGCCGCGAATCCAACCAGCATGCAACTGCTGTCACTGATACCGTCGGCGAATGATCCCACCGGGACGCGTTTTCTGGGGTCGGCCACCGCCCCGGTAAACATTGACCAGGGGACGGCGGACATCAATCACAACTTCAGCAGCAACACTCGCTTGCACGGGTATTGGGCGGTCCAGCACGATCTGCGCCAGGAGCCGACACTGCAAGGCAACACTATTCCCAATTTCGGCGATACACGTGAATCAAAGCGTCAGATCGCGACCCTGGGGCTGGACCACACGTTCTCACCCAGCCTGGTGAATGAGACCCGTTTGGGATTCAACCGCATTCACATCACGTTTTCGCCAAACGCCACCCAGAATCCGGTCAGCCTTGGCATTCTGGACGGCAACAACTTCAACTCCGGTCTGCCGCAGATATCCATTGGCGGGACGGGAATCAACTTCGGCGGGCCTTCCGGTTTTCCGCAGGGCCGCGGTGATACCACCGCCGCGCTGGGCGATACTCTGAACTACATCCGTGGTCGCCACTCCTTCAAGTTTGGCGGAGAGTTCCGGCGCTTCTACAACAACAACTTTAACGGCGACGCAGGGACCCTCACCTTCCTCAACGCCACCGACTTCGCCAACGGCTTGCCCAGCGGATTCACCATCTCCCCAGGGAACCTGCCGAGCCGCATCGCCGTCAACAACCTGGGCTTCTTTGTCCAGGATAGTTGGAAAGCCATGTCTCGGCTGACTTTGGAACTGGGCCTGCGTTACGACTGGAATGGTACGCCCAGCGAAGCCTTTGACCGGTTCGCAAACATTGTTGTTTCTGGTGGCCAGGCTTCTCTGGTCCAGGTGTCTTCGCCTTACAACCAGAACAATAAGAACTTCCAGCCGCGCCTGGGCTTTGCCTATGATGTTTTCGGCAGCGGCAAAACCGTGGTACGCGCCGGCTACGCCATGATGACCGATCAGCCGATCACCAATCTGGTGACCGGATTAACGGGCAACCCGCCGTTCGGCAGCCCCAAAAACTTTGTATCCACCGGCGCCAAACCCAAGACCAGCTACGCCACACTGCTTCCTGATGCGGCGGCCAGCGGCTTGGCGCCCACCGTGGTGGATCCTGACTTCAAGAACTCGTATGTCGAGTCCTACAACCTGAATATCCAACACCAGCTCGGCAAGAACTGGAGCATGATGATTGGCTATTTCGGGTCTGAAGCGCACGATCTGCGTACCCGGGTCAACTTGAACCAGTTTGTCGGCGGCGTTCGTCCGTTCGCGAACCTCTCGGCCAGCAGTCCCATCTTGCCCGGAGCGGGCGTAGGCAACATCTCTGATAACGTCAGCAACGGCAATTCCGCCTACAACGCTCTGTGGGTCTCCTCCACCATGCGCCCGTGGCATGGATTGCAGTTCAACGCGTCCTACACCTACTCCAAGTCGATAGATTACACGTCACAGAACGGACAGGGCATTGTGATCCAGAACAGCCTCAATCCCGCCGGTGACCGGGGTCTATCGGACTTCGACGCGCGCAACCGCTTCGCCATGAACTTCATCTACGACCTGCCCTTCAAGGGGAACCGCTTGGTGGATGGATGGCGCGTGGGCAGCGTCATCTTCGATCAAAGCGGCAACCCCGTCAGCCTGCTGGCTAACGCCACGGGCATTGCCGGATTCACCGGCGTGGCTACCCTGCGGCCGGACCTGCTGGGCGCGGTGCCCATCACGGGTACTCCGGTTGCCGGCGGAATCCAGTGGTTTGGTGGCTCGGTCTGCGATCCTTTCGTGGGCTGCGCCGCCGGGTCAACGTTTGCTATTCCTGATGTTGCGGGCGGAACGGCGCGGGCCTTCCATTTCGGCAACATGGGACGCAACGCGATCATCGGACCGGGCTTCAATAACGTAGACTTCTCCCTGAGCAAGCGGACCAAGCTTACGGAGCGGTTTAGTCACGAAATGCGCTTTGAAGCCTTTGATCTGCTCAACCATCCGAACCTTGGCCAGCCTGGACGCGTTGCCCAGGTTGGAAGCACCACCTTCGGCGTGATCAGCAGCACACGCTTCCCGGTGGGCGACTCGGGCTCCGCCCGCCAGTTACAGTTCGCGATGAAACTGGTTTTCTAAAAGAAAAGCATCACTCACCTTCAAGCGCACCGGTCCAATCCGGTGCGCTTTTTCTTGCGGGGAACAAGCGGCAAGGCCGACTTGCGCGCCTAGCCGCCTGCAACTGGGCCGGAAGATTCCACCAGAAGCGAGATAGCCAGGCGGTTTAGAGCGAAGCGGTTCATCGTGCGCGATGACGTCTGCCTAAAAGGCCCGCGTCCCGGCGGGCCGGGACACTAGACGCTGATACTGGCAGCGAGCCAGTTTTTCAACAGACTCGCTGCCAAAAAAAGCCCCGCCTTTTGGGCGGGGCTTGTAGGAGCGTCGTGCAATTTCTTGTTTATCCGCCGTAGGGCATGCCGCCGTGCTCGCCGCCCGTGGCTCCGCCCTTTTTCTCTTCCGGAACATCAGAGACCAGGGCTTCGGTGGTCAGCATGAGCGCGGCGATGGAAGCAGCGTTCTGCAACGCGGTCCGGGTGACTTTGGTCGGGTCGATGACGCCGGCCTTGACCAGGTCTTCAAACTTGTCGGTTTGCGCGTTGTAGCCGTAGTTGTTGTCTTTGGAGTCGCGGATCTTGCCCACCACGATGGCGCCTTCTTCGCCGGAGTTGGCCACAATCTGGCGCAGCGGCTCTTCCAACGCTCGGCGGACGATCTCCATGCCAGTCTCT